>CANJAW010000025.1:0-13857 GCA_947472215.1 Chitinophagaceae bacterium | reverse complement strand
GGTTCGAAAGGCGTTGAAGACACCATTGGCCACCAATATGTGCACCACCTCATTTGAAGATATCCCACAAAGTATTATCCTTGGTTCGGAAGATATCATTTTAAGCGATCACCATTTTTGGGGAGGCTTGCGCTCATCGATTACCCTTTCGGGAATCTGTGCTACTTTTTCAAGGGGATTATCTATGCATTCAAATAGTCATTTGGGGATTTCGTTGGCAGCAATGGTGCACCTGGGTGCAGCTTTGCCTGAGATGCCCTATGCATTGGATACCCATTACCCATGGCAGTCGGATGAAATAATCATCGGTGGTAGAATGCAATTTGAAGAAGGTGCCGTACTAGTGCCCAAAGGACCGGGCTTGGGGGTGGAACTAGACCGAGTAGCGCTGGCCAAATTGCACCAAAACTATCTTGACTGTGGGTTGACCAAACGAAATGATGAGGTGGAGATGCAAAAAGTAAATCCCGGATGGAAATTCAAATCAGTTCGCTGGTAAATGTGCTAACAATTGTCTATTTTGACAAGGGCTCTATTCATCTTCAATTATTTTAAAAAAATACTGCCGGGCTATTCAATAGAAATATCCATTTTTTCACTTACCTACAAATTTTCAATTGCAGCTTATTTTTTTAATTGATTGGTAAAGCTTATTTTTCGATCCACAAATATTATCGACTAGTGAATAAACCCCTTACATTATTTTGGCGACAGGGCGGATGAGGGCGTTGGGGAAAGAATTATTATAGAACGAAAGCAGGGCAATTGTTTTTTTCGTTCATTTCGGCTGGAACTTTTTAATCATTTTTTAAGTAAATTATACTCCGCTATCATGAATCAAAAAAATTACTCCGCAAGGTTATTGTTTTTATTTGCAGTGCTACTATCTGTAGGCATTTCCTGTTCAAGCAAAAAGGAATCAGCAGCTGCAGATTCGAAAGATCCCAAAATTATCAACCTTAAGTTGCCAGAAGGTTTTCATGCAGATCATCTTTATGGCCCTTCAGAAAATGGGGAAGGCTCCTGGGTGTCGATGACCTTTGATGACAAGGGGCGTATCATTGCCTCTGACCAATATGGTGCATTGTACCGCTTAAAGGTTCCAACCATTGGTGATACTAGCAAAACTTCCATAGAAAAGATCAATATTTATGATAATCCAGCAGCGGCGGATACAGCCAATCACAAGGTAAGTATCGGATATGCTCACGGACTATTATGGGCTTTCAATAGCCTCTATGTGATGATCAATAATGACGGAGACACCTCTTTTAAAAAGCAAAGTGGTTTGTACAGATTACAAGATACTAATGGCGATGACCAGTTTGATAAAGTAACGCTGCTAAAGGTGCTGGAAGGAGGAGGGGAACATGGTCCGCACAGCGTGGTATTGTCTCCCGATAAAAAATCGATTTATGTAATCGCAGGCAATTTTACCAAAATTCCTGCTATGAATAGCTATCGGAATATTCCGGATGGTAATATTGACAATCTTTTTCCGTTGATTAAAGATCCTAACGGTCACGATAATACGGTATATCACCACGGAGGATGGATTGCCCATGTAGATTCTACTGGCACCAATTGGGAATTGATTGCTTCGGGGTTCCGCAATCCTTTTGATATAGCATTCAATGACCAAGGTGATTTGTTTACCTACGACTCGGATATGGAATGGGATTTTGGAACACCTTGGTACCGTCCAACCCGAGTATGTCATGTTACCAGTGGCGGTGAATTTGGCTGGCGCCCAGGTACCGATAAATGGTCGCCTGCTTACCCCGACAATCTACCTCCGGTGATCAATGTTGGGCAGGGTTCACCCACCAATTTAATCAGTGGGGTCAATGCCCGTTTCCCAGAAAAATACCGCCGCGCTTTATTTGCATTTGATTGGAGCTTCGGCATCATATATGCCATTCATAACGAAGTGGATGGGGCTTCTTATAAAACTACCGGTGAAGAGTTTATTTCAGGTTCTCCATTACCGTTAACTGATGGGGTGGTAGGGCCCGATGGGGCTTTGTATTTCTTAACCGGTGGCCGTAGGTTGGAATCTGACCTTTACAGGGTATACTACGGTGACAATACCGGCAACAACGAAAAATTGGCGGTAACTGAATTGACAGAAGTGCAAAAGACTCGCCGCAAATTGGAAACCTTTCACGGGGTTGCTACAACTGGTGCTGTTGATTTTGCCTGGCCTTATTTAAAAGACAGTGACCGGTTTATTAGATACGCGGCAAGAATAGCCATCGAGGCACAGCCGCTCAGTGAATGGCAGGACAAAACAATCAATGAAAAGGATCCCGTTATCCTTACACAAGCCGCTATAGCATTGGCACGCAGGGGGACTTCGACATCCAAAAACCTATTGTTGAAATCATTGGCGGGAGTTGATTTTACCAAACTTTCTGAATCACAACAATTAGATCTGCTTCGTGCTTTTGAATTGGTTTTTACCAGAATGGGGAAACCCGATGCTGCTCAAAAAATAGTAGTAGGGAGCTACTTAGCTCCTCAATTTCCGGCTAAAACCAATAGTCTAAATCGGGAGTTGAGTAAGCTATTGGTTTACCTTGACGCACCCCAAGCGGTAGAAAAAACAATGGCATTACTGGCTGTAGCCAAAGATGAGGATGCTTCACAAAAAAACATCTCTGAATCCGCTGATCTGATTATGCGCAATCCCCAATACGGGATGGATATTGCTGGTATGTTGGCAAAAATCCCACCCTTTCAGCAAACCTGGTATGCCAATGTGTTGAGCCAAACAAAAAATGGCTGGACACCTGATTTGCAGGAAAAATATTTTCAGTGGTTTTACAAGGCGTTCAGTTATAAAGGAGGGTATAGTTTTGTTGGCTTTATTAACAATGCACGTAAAAATGCCTTAGCCAATGTTGCCAAAGAAAAATTCGCTTATTTCAATAAAATTTCAGGCGATTCAATTGTGAATTTTTCTCAATCTGGTTTGGATATTGGTTCGGTAAGGCCCAAGGGACCTGGGAGAGACTGGAATGTGAAGGATGCGCTGGCAGTGGTAGATAGTGCATCAGGTACCAGAAATTTTGAACAAGGTAAAGCGATGTTCGCAGCTTCCTTATGTTTGTCTTGTCATCAAATAAAAGGAGAAGGTGGAGTAGCTGGACCAGATCTTAGTCAGTTGGGTACTCGCTTTTCAAGCAAGGATATGCTGGAGTCAATTATTGATCCTAGCAAAACCATATCTGATCAGTTTGGCGCCACAGTATTTTATTTGAAGGAGGGTGGTTCGGTAGTAGGTAGGCTGATTCGGCAGGATGATAATAAATATTATATTTCACAGAATCCATTTGCTACCCAAACTGTTAGGGAATTGGATAAAAAACAGGTAACGCGGACTAGGGTTTCTGAAATTTCACCAATGCTAGGATGGCTGATCAATAGTTTAAATAGCGAAGAGTTAAAAGACCTGATTGCCTATTTGAAATCCGGTGGAAATAAAGACCATGCAGTGTATACGGGTAAGAAATAAAGGGGAAGGGTCAATCTTTTAGATACCCTTCCCAGCAACGACTCCATAGTAAACCCTTGCTAATTGTAGGCTGCTTTGATGGGACGTTGCGCCAAATAAAGCGAACTTATTTTGCCATCAACTTCGTCGGCGGTTATAAACCCCGGCGAAGGTTGGTGTATTCTGTCTGGAAAATAATTGAAGCGTCAACGAAACATCCCAAGGGTGTGGAAATGTTAATTTATTGCCAACAAAAGGGCCGATACAATAAATACAGCCCCATATTTTTTTATTTGCGCCATAATGCTTAGTTTTCAATTTCTAAAATCACTTGGCATATCCATTACTAGTGGCTATTATTGTTGAGAAAATGATTGAAGAGTCGTTCCAAAAAAAACAGTATCAATATTTATCCCTTTTAGTAGGGGTTTTTTTTCACCAATAAGGAGGGATCAAATGGGTTGCCTTTGTCTTGAACTTTAAAATTTAAAATGCTATTATGAACCAAAAATCATCTTTTGTACGGTTGTTGTTTTTCACCGTTGTTTTTCTTTTTGTATGTATTTCCTTTACCATCGACAAGGAAACTGAAATACAGGTTTCGAAAGATCCGAAAATCGCCAATCTTAAACTACCTGCAGGCTTTCATGCAGATCATCTTTACGGCCCTTCTGGAAATGGAGAGGGCTCTTGGGTATCGATGACTTTCGACGACAAGGGGCGCATCATAGCATCAGACCAGTATGGCGGATTATATCGGTTGAAAGTTCCGGCCATTGGCGATACCGTTACTAAAACTACAGCAGAGCAATTAAAAATTTTCCCCGACACCAGTACTATGAAGGATAATGTATCGATGGGGTATGCCCATGGGCTATTGTGGGCTTTTAATAGCTTGTATGTTATGATTAATAACAACAATGGATCTAAAGCGAAATTTAAAAAAGGCAGTGGTTTATACCGTATGCAGGATACCAATGGGGATGACCAGTTTGACAAAGTGACATTGTTGATGCCGATGGAAGGGAATGGAGAACATGGTCCGCATAGTGTGGTTCTGTCACCCGATAAAAAATCTATTTATGTAATTGCTGGAAACTTTACCAAAATTCCAAAAATGAGCAGTTACCGGAATATTCCGGATGGCAATATTGATAACCTTTTTCCACTTATCAAAGATCCTAACGGGCACGATAATACCTCAAATCCTCATGGAGGTTGGATAGCTCATTTAGATTCTACTGGTGCCAATTGGGAATTGATTGCTTCTGGTTTCCGTAATCCTTTTGATTTAGCATTCAATGACCAGGGAGATATGTTTGCCTATGATTCGGATATGGAATGGGATTTTGGCACACCCTGGTACCGACCTACCCGAGTGTGTCATGTAACCAGTGGTGCCGAATTTGGCTGGAGGCCGGGTACCGATAAATGGTCACCAAGTTATCCGGATAATTTACCTGCGGTGATTAATGTTGGGCAGGGATCTCCTACTAGTCTTGTTTCTGGAGCGACTGCCCGTTTTCCAAAAAAGTACCGCAAAGCCTTATTTGCTTTTGACTGGAGCTTTGGTATTATCTATGCTATTCACAATGAGCCGGATGGGGCATCCTATAAAACCACCGGGGAAGAATTTATTTCTGGCTCACCTTTGCCACTAACGGATGGTGTAATTGGTCCGGATGGGGCACTCTATTTCCTAACGGGTGGACGCCAATTAGAATCGGATTTGTATAGGGTATATTATGGCGACAATACCGGCAACAATGAAAAGTTGGCGGTAGCAGAATTAACGGATGCTCAAAAAATAAGAAGGAAACTGGAAACATTTCATGGTGGTTCCAAAGCGGGTGCAGTAGAATTTGCCTGGCCTTATTTAAAGGACAACGATCGCTTTATTCGTTATGCTGCAAGAATAGCTATTGAAGCGCAGCCCCTTGCTCAGTGGCAGGATAAAGTACTTGCTGAAAAAGATCCCATTATCCTTATCCAGTCTACTATTGCCATGGCTCGAAGAGGCAATGCAGCATTTAAAAATCAGTTGTTGAAATCGCTGACTGAAGTAGCGTATACCCAACTTTCCGAATCTCAACAGTTGGACCTAATGCGCGCCTTTGAATTAGTTTTCACCCGTATGGGAGAGCCGGACGCTGCCTCGAAAAAAATGGTAGCTACCTATTTAAATCCTCAATATCCTGCAAAATCAAATGGCCTTAACCGTGAGTTGAGTAAGCTATTGGTTTATTTAGATGCACCTCAGGCAGTAGACAAAACCATGGCATTATTGGCAATTGCAAAAGATAATACCGATGCTCAAAGACCCATCTCTGAATCGGCCGATTTGATTCTTCGTAATCCCCAGTATGGGATGGATATAGCAGCCATGCTTGCCAGAATCCCTCCTATGCAGCAAACCTGGTATGCAAATGTATTGACACAGGCAAAAAATGGTTGGACACCCGAGTTGCAAAAAAAATATTTTCAGTGGTTCTATAAGGCCTTTAGTTATAAAGGGGGGGTTTGTTTTGTTGGCTTCATCAATACTGCTCGCAAAAATGCATTGGCCAATGTTGCTCAAAATCAATTAGAATATTTCAACAATATTTCGGGAGATTCCATTGTTAAGATTTCAAAGGCTGGATTACAAGCAGGTGCCGTTTTGCCCGTTGGTCCTGGCAGGGATTGGAAATTGAATAATGCTACTGAGGTCGTAGACAGTGCAACTGGTATTCGTAATTTTGAACAGGGGAAGGCAATGTTTGCCGCTTCTCTATGTTTATCTTGTCACCAGATAAAAGGTGAGGGAGGGGTAGCCGGACCAGATCTTACTCAAGTGGGTACAAGGTTTACCACGAAGGATATGCTCGAGGCAATTATTGACCCAAGTAAAACTATTTCAGATCAGTTTGGCTCCACCGTATTTTATCTTAGGCAAGGTGGGTCTGTATTGGGTAGACTCATTCGACAGGATGATAAAAAATATTACATTTCTCAGAATCCTTTTGCTGCGGATTTTATAAGGGAGTTATCCAAAAAGGAAGTGTTGCGTACTAGGGTGTCGGAAATTTCTCCTATGCTTCCAGGTATGGTCAACAGGTTGAATAGTGAGGAGTTGAAGGATCTAATTGCTTACCTGAAATCCGGTGGCAATAAGGATAACCCAGTGTATACAAAAAATAAATAAGGCTTTCTTTTTTGTAAAGTTCATCGATCATAAATCGGCTTGTAAGCTGGTGAAATAAAAATATTGACCAGTTGTTTTTTAAATAGAAAAATGCAATGGATCCACAAGTAGAAATTTGGAGCGACAAGGTTTCCAATGTGGCACAGGTAGGTGGTATTGAGACTTCTGTACTCGACAATGGGTTAGGCAGAGGTGTACGCATTGCTTGGATCAATACCGGATCTGGACTTCGTTGTAAGGTGGTAATTGATCGGGCAATGGATATCGCTGATACATTTTATAACCAGTACAGCCTTACCTGGCTCAATCATCCTGGCATTACCGCTCCGCAACCTTTTTCTCACAGGGGGGTAGACTGGCTGCGTACATTTGGTGGTGGGCTGGTTACTACCTGCGGACTTTCACATGTAGGTGGTCCTGAGACAGATGAATGGGGTGAACGGGGGTTACATGGAATGGTTAGTAATATTCCGGCCGAAATTGAATCCATTATACAGCCTGATCCTGCGAGAGGGATCTTCACCATGAGTATTACTGGCATCATTAAGCAAACACAGATTTTTGGTCCAAGTCTTGAATTGAGAAGAACCATTTCTGCAACACTTGGTAAATCATCCATTCAAATCCATGATGAGGTAATCAACCGAGGTAATGTAGTGGCACCACATATGTTGCTGTACCATTGCAATTTTGGTTGGCCATTAGTAGATGAAGGGGCTATTATTCATTGTAAGGGTGAAAAGTTGGTACAGACAAATGATGAAAATAATAGCGAGGTAGTTTCTTCCGGTAGTTATAAAACATGTCCTGCTCCACAGGTAGCTCATAATGGCTCTGGCCAAGAAGTCGATTTTATTGATATCGCTGCTGATAAAATAGGCAATTGTATTTGCGGAATTCAAAATAAAAAAATTGGTATTGCGGTTACGTTGCAATTCCCAAAAAAACAATTGCCCTGGTTAACCAATTGGCAGCATTGGTCAAAGGGTGAGTATGTTACAGGAATTGAGCCTGGCACTCATCCTCCCATTGGACAGGCAAAGGCTCGAGAAGAAGGTTCCCTTATATTGATGGAACCGGGAGAAGCTAGACTGTACGATCTAGCAATCAATGTGCTAACCGACGAAACCAGTATTCAATCATTTATAAATAATGTATAATAATTTCTGAATTATCAACCCCAATAAATTTTCTATGGAAAAACAAAGTGTAGCCCAACAGGCTTTCAATCAGGGAAAAGGCATTTTACGTTTGGCACCCACTTGGGTACCTAGATCTTTCTGTGTACCTGGACGCAGAATCAAATTGCATCCGGATGATTATTATGTACTAGGGGGCGAACGGGGAGGCATAGACGAACGCTGGCTATCCTCCACTACTCCTGCAAAAAATGGACCGCTAACTGGTGAAAATGAAGGGCTGAGTGCTGTGGTCTTTACTGATGGCAATGCCGAGCAACAGTTTTTATTAAAGGACGCCATTGATGAACTGAAAGGGGTATTAATTGGCGACCGCCTTTGGAATGAATATGGAAGCTGGCCGATGTATTCCAAGTTTTTTGATAACATGGGACCCCTTCCACACCACGTTCATCACAATGATGAAAAGGCTGCACTGATTGGTCAAAAAGGAAAACCAGAAGCGTACTATTTCCCACCGCAACTCAATAACCATGGAGGAGATTTCCCCTATACTTTTATTGGCATTGCACCTGGTACCAGCAGAGAGCAGATTCGGGAGTGCCTAGTAAATTTTTCGAAAGGTGACAATAAAATAACTAACTATTCACAGGCCTATCGCCTTGAACCGGGAACAGGCTGGGATGTTCCACCGGGATTGCTTCATGCACCAGGTAGTATGTGTACCTATGAACCCCAAAAAGCATCGGATGTATTTGCTATGTACCAGTCGTTGGTAAATGAAGCTATCATTCCCGACGAATTGTTGTGGAACGGAACACCTGCAGAAAGTATCGGCGATTATGATGCATTGCTGGATGTATTGGATTGGGACTTGAATGTAGATCCTAACACTATGGCCAATCGTTTTATGGCTCCCAAGCCGGTTAAAGCAATTGACGAAATGAAATCACAGGGGTATGTAGAAAACTGGATCTGTTATAAATCGGATGCCTTCAGCGCCAAAGAGCTAACAGTTTTTCCTGGACAGACGGTTACCATTACCGATAGTGCTGCTTATGGAATCATTGTAATGCAGGGACATGGTAAAATGGGTGTGTGGGATATTGAAACGCCTGCTCTTATCCGTTATGGCCAGTTGACCAATGACGAATTTTTTATCAGTGAAAAAGCAGCAATGGAAGGGGTTACCATTTTCAATGCTTCTGCTACCGATCCAATTGTAATGCTGAAACATTTTGGCCCTGCTAATCCGGATATGGTTCTATAAAAAATTAATGCAAATAATATTTTTATCATCGTTACTCATTTATTAATTAAGCGAAATGTACATCGGTTCAAATAAAAAAAAATACCTGAAAATTTCTTTTTTTGCTATCGCATTCGCAGCCTTGTCTGCTTTTGTGCTGCAAAACACTAACTCAAGTGAACTCAAAATCACCAAGGGGGCACACATTATTTTAGTGGGCAATAACCTAGGCTCGAGGATGATGAATTTTGGTTATTTTGAAACCGAATTGCAACTTCGTTATCCCGATAGTTTATTGTATATCCGTAATATGTGTGATGGTGGAAATACGCCCGGGTTTAGGCCCCATTCTGGCAGACCTACCCCTTGGGCATTTCCTGGAGCGGAAAAATTTCAGACTGAATTGGCTAAAAGTCCGGGTACAGAAGGTTTCTTAGAATATCCCGATCAATGGATCTCCAAGCACAAGGCTGATATTATTATTGCATTCTTTGGATTTGACGAATCTTTTCAGGGCAAGGAAGGGCTCCAAAATTACAAGGCGGAGTTGGATGCCTTTATCAAACATACCCTCAGCCAACACTACAATGGGGTTTCAGCTCCCCAGCTGGCAATTGTTTCGCCAATTGCCTTTGAAGATCTTTCAAACAAATTTGACCTACCCAATGGCAAAGTGGAAAATACTAACCTGGCGCTTTATGCGGCTGGGATGAAAGAAATTGCAGCCAAAAATAAAGTTCACTTTATTGATGCGTATACACCTACCAGTGAGTGGTTTAAAAATGCTAGCCCTTCTTTAACAATTGATGGCTCTCAGTTGACCGAAGCGGGGTATGCAAAATTTGCTCCCTTGCTGGCCGATGCAATTTTTGGAAAGCAAGTCGCTGAGGCAGAAGCCAATCGTGCATTGGTTCGCGAAGCAGTATTGGAAAAAAATTGGATGTGGCACAATGACTTTAAAATGCCCAATGGGGTGCATGTTTTTGGCCGCCGTTACGACCCTTTTGGGCCGGATAATTATCCTGCCGAACTGGTTAAAATTCGTGAAATGACGTTGATTAGGGATGAAGCAATTTGGAAAGCCGTGAAAGGAGAAAAAATGGATCTAGCTGCAGCCGATAAAAAAACATCCCCACTACCAACGGTAAAAACAAATTACACGCCTAATGAGGGTAATGGAACACTCAGGTATCTTTACGGACAGGAGGCATTGGATAAATTCACCATGGCCCCTGGTTATAAAATAAACCTTTTCGCTTCTGAAAGCGAGTTCCCTGACTTGGCTAACCCGGTGCAAATTTCCTTTGATAATAAAGGGCGTTTATGGGTAGCCGTTATGCCTACTTATCCCCATTGGAAGCCAGGAGATCCTAAGCCCAACGATAAATTAATTATCCTGGAAGATACCGATCATGATGGCAAGGCAGATAAGGAAACTACTTTTGCAGATGGCTTGCAACTCCCACTTGGCTTTGAGTTTGCTCCTGAAGGGGTCTATCTTTCGCAGGGCACCAACTTTGTTCTTTTGAAAGATACCAATGGAGACGACAAAGCCGATACCAAAGAAATTCTGTTAAGCGGTTTCGATGATCACGATACCCACCATGCTCACCATGCCTATACCACCGATCCATCGGGGGCCATTTATATGGGACAGGGCGTATTTCTTGTTAATGACATTGAAACTTCCTATGGACCGGTTCGGGGTACCAATGGTGGATTTTTTAGGTATGATATCAATCGCCGAAAATTGGATCGCATTGCACAACTTTCTATTCCCAATCCCTGGGGCATAGCTTTTGATGAATGGGGACAAGTTTTTTATGCAGAAACTTCTGGTCCGGATGTAACCTGGATGATTCCTGGAACAGTGAAGCCAAGGTATGGTGTAGCAACCCCCAAGGCTGAAAGTTTGATTGAAGAGAGTCAGCGGGTAAGGCCTACTTCAGGACTCGAATTTGTATCGAGTCGTCACTTTCCAGATGAAGTGCAGGGCGATATGCTACTCAATAATACCATTGGTTTTTTAGGAACTAAGCAACATACCCTCACAGACGACGGGACCGGCTATAAAAGTAAATTCCGACAGGATTTGGTGCAGTCATCCGATATGAATTTCCGTCCGGTTGATTTGGAATTCGCCCCAGATGGCTCACTCTATATTGCTGATTGGCACAATGTATTGATTGGCCACATGCAACACAATGCAAGGGATCCTCTTCGCGATCATACCCATGGCAGGATTTATCGGGTTACCTATCCTTCTAGGCCATTGGTTGTTCCTGCTAAAGTAGCGGGAGCAAGTGTCGATGAGTTGCTTAATAATTTAAAACTTCCAGAATATAGAACCCGCTACCGTAGCCGCAGAGAAATCAGGGCACATAAGGCAACTGAAGTGCTTCCTCTGTTGACAAAATGGATCGCTCAACTCGATAAAAAATCTCCGCAGTATGAACATAATTTGCTGGAAGCATTATGGGTAAGTTGGGGGCTCAATAGGGTGGACCAATCGTTGCTTCGCCAATTGCTGCATGCCAAAGATTTCAGAGTGAGAGCGGCTGCAGTGGAAGTGGTTCGGTTTACAGGACACCAAGTAGCAGACCAGGCAAATTTATTAATGGATGCTGCCAAAGATGATAGCGGCCGTGTAAGATTGGAATCGATAGTAGCAGCCTCCTGGTTAGATAAGGATAAAGGCTTGGCAATTGAAATGCAAGCAGGTAAAAAAAATCTAGATAGTTGGATGATAAAAGCATATGAAACATCTGTAGCGCATTTGAACGGCCATGCAGTAGAAAAGAAAAAATCGATAATGGCTGCAACACTGCCCGGAAGCATTGATAATAAAATTCTACAGGCAGGAAAAGCGATTTATTCGAGGGACGGCTTTTGTATTACCTGTCACCAGCCTGACGGAAAAGGGCTGGAAGCCGCAAGCTTTCCACCACTTGCTGGATCTAAATGGGTATTGGGAAGTGATGAACGGATGATAAAATTAGTGTTGAAAGGAATTTATGGGCCGATTGTGGTGAACGGAAAAAAATATCCGGGCCAAGTGCCGATGACACCTTTTGAAGGCATGTTAAAGGATGAAGAAGTGGCAGCCGTAATTACCTATGTGCGAAACTCTTTTGGTAACAAAGCCTCCGCTGTAAAGGCGGCTAAGGTGAAAACTGTGCGGGCTGCCATTAAAGCCAAAGTAGGATTTTACACACCAGAAGAGTTGCTCAAACAACATCCAATGGAATAATAAAAATGAATAGTTTACCTGAATTGTTTATTTTTCGTCTAGTTTATTTTTTAATTATGAAAAACACAATCAACATAAAAAATCTCTTCTTACTGTTGCTTTCACTGCAAACGGGCATCCTTGGCTTTACACAAAAGTCGAATCAAAAAGCTGCCAAAAAACCGCTCATTGTTTTTGTAACCGGCGACCATGAATACAGTGGAGAGGCAACGCTTCCAATAATAGCAGCCGAGCTGGAAAAAAATTACGGCTTTCGTACGAAAGTGGTAAAAGCTTTTCCTGATCACAATGCAGAAGAAAATATTCCAGGATTAGAAGCATTGAAAGAGGCGGATGTGGCAGTTTTTTTTCTTCGCTGGAGAAGGCTTCCAGCTGATCAAGTGCAATTGATTGAGGACTATTTAAAAACTGGCAAACCCCTTGTTGGCTTTCGTACTACCACGCATGCTTTTAAATATCCTGCTGGTCATCCACTAGAGAAATGGAATGCTTTTGGAGAGATGGCATTTAATGCCCCTCCAGGATGGGGTGGCAAAGCCCACCATACACATTATGGACATGCCTCTTCTACGGATGTAACCATTATTCCAGCGGAAGCAAAAAATATATTACTTACCGGTGTTGGAAATAATTTCCATGCCAGGTCTTGGCTATACCAAGTGTTACCTGATTTTCCTTCTAATGGCTCTACCGCTTTATTGATGGGCCATTCAGTTAATTCCGAAAACCCGTCGGCGTATGATAATCCAGTAGCCTGGACTGGTAAAAACGGTTATGGTGCAAAGTTTTTCTTTACCACGCTAGGTCATCCAGAAGATTTTGATCAGGAGCCTTTTCAGCACCTTGTTATCAATGCGCTTCATTGGGCTGCTGGGAAACCGATTCCAAAAAAATGGGCAGGTAAAATGGAGATAAATGTGCCTTATCGTAACTGATTTTGAAATTTACAATAATGAATAAAATAGGATTTAATACACTTGTTTGGTCGGCAGTAATGTCGGATGAATTGCTGCCTATTATTGACCGGTTGAAACAAATCGGTTATGATGGAGTGGAATGTTTTGTAGGCGCTCCAGATGAAAAAGCTTACCAGCGGTTTGGTAATCATGCACAAAATATAGGACTGGAAACAACAGCAGTTTTTGTAGTGGGTAAGGATGAAAATCCAGTTGACCCATCTGCAGCCGTTAGGGCCAAGGCATTGGAAAGAATTAAGTGGGGCATTGATCGCGCTTACGATATGAAGGCAACCGTGCTTTGCGGACCTTTTCATTCTGCCCATGGTGTTTTTGCACAGCACCCTCCCTTAGAAGAAGAGTATGGCTGGTGCGGGGAAGTATTGCATGCAGCCGGTGACTATGCTGCACAGGCAGGAATCACCCTGGCACTTGAAGCGTTGAATCGTTTTGAATGTTATTTGTGCAATACGGTGGAGCAGTTGACAAAATTGGTTAATACGGCGGCCCATCCCAATGTAAGAGCAATGTATGATACACACCATGCAAACATTGAAGAGAAAAAAAACAGAGCGGCTATTAT
>CANJAW010000024.1:0-13920 GCA_947472215.1 Chitinophagaceae bacterium | reverse complement strand
CTGCGACTTGTTAAAAATAGAAATAGGTGCAGCATTTTTTTCTACTCTTTACGGAGTTGAGCTACTTGCCTTCTGAAATAAAAAATCATATAATATTAAATTCGACTTTTGTGGCTCTTCCAGCATGCCCATATGGGCTGATTTTTCTACAATGTGGATATGAGCTTGGGCAGGAAGATAACATTGCTGAAGGCTACTTTCTAAGGAAATCACATTGTCTTTTTCGCCAATGATAAATAAGATGGGTCCCGGAAAGGTTTTTAGTACCGAAGTCCTATCCGGTCGTTGAATCATAGCCTCATAATATTGCACTAAGGCTTCTGGACTAAACTCCTTCGCTCGGTGTATTAGCTCATTTATTACTGTAGCATGTTGTTCAGCAAATGCTTGTGTAAATAGACCGGGAATACTGGTTTTTAAAAATGGTAAGCTTCCCTTGTCTTTGATAAAATGAATCGCTTTGGCTCTTGCCAATTTTTTTTCCTCGTTGTCGGCAAAAGCGGTGGAATGAAAAAGTCCAAATGCTGGAAGAAGATGTGGATACTTTTCTGCAAAGGCTAGTGCAATATAACCTCCCATACTATGGCCGATTATAGTGACTTCTTCCAAACCTTCATATCCTGACTGCAGAAAATCGTCGACCAAGATTGCTTTGATTACTTCAGCGTAGGTTTCTATATTTCCATCAGCAATAAGTGCTGACCTTCCACTTCCGGGGATATCAGGAATCAGTAGCCGACAATGATTTTTTAAGAAGGCAATCTGGTTATTCCAAATTGATCCATCCTCCGAAAAGCCATGTAAAAGCATCACTCTTTTGCCTTTACCTATGCTGCGATAAAAAATGTTGGAATGATTATATTGTAAATTATTTTCTGTCAATAGTATTATTCTGCAATTGTTAAAATAAAGGGATACAAAAATTTATACTTGAGCTTGCATGAATTTTCGAGCACTTCTAAAAATCAGCAATAACACGATTGGAATGAGGGAACTGTTCAATTGTTGCGGTAAAAAAAACCAACTAATTAGTAAAAGGGTCAAGGCAATCGCTTGTACACCAAAATATTTTTGAACCCATTTTTTTTTGCTGGTCACTACAAATGCAGCGATGGTATTGGTAGGCCATGCCCACAATAAATTATAATTATTTTTGGTCATTAAATGATCTGTTCCAAACCACATAAAAATAAATAATACTCCTAGAATACCGATTAAAAAAAAGAAGACACCATCAAAACCCTGTAAAAATAAGTTGGCCCATTTGCTGGTGGAAAAACTGATTACCACAATGCTGCAAAAAAGCAAGGAGAAAATAAAGAGAGGGGTAAAAAGAGAACTGTTATCAGTTTCTTCAGCCAGCGGGTATAAGTTAGTTGTTGAGATCACCAATTGTTGGTTTTCATTACTACTGTCCAGCGATTTCATCAAGTTGTCGGGCAGAAACTGCGAATGCAATGTTGTCATTATTGCATCCGTAGGGGCACCTAGTAGCAGATCGATACCCAGTTTGCTCCAGTATTTTTTATTCTTATCCAGGTATAAATGGATTGCTTGTCGAAACCTAGTTTCCTTGGGCATAACCGGCTGAAATCCGGGATGGTTTTTTTTATATTTCACCAGCATATCTCTTGGTCTGGTGGTACAGTTGTCAAAAAAGAAATCGTATTTGTAAAACTTGTTTTGCTCCTTAGCATTTTCATACAGTGCGTGCATTAGTCCGATTTTTTCGGCAGCATCAAGGTTGAGTACCTGCTCTGTGATGCCGCGGTTTTCTGCCTGGTAGGCATTTTTAAAATCAGAAAAATTTTCTACCGATAAATAGTACCATAGTTTACCCCGAATGAATTTTGTATAAAATCCATCATCTTCAAAATTGAAAGTTCCGTAGTTGAAAACATAATCGGTAACACTGCTGCTATCAGTAACACGGATGGCAGTATGGCCGAAGGTGGAGTAGAGGTCTTGTCCGGGTGTGCAGGTGAGCAGTGAAATTCTACTATGGGATGAATCTTGGGCAAGTGTAAAAAAATGGAATTGTAGCAGTGCAACAATGAATAGTAGGCGGCATGTCAGTTTCTTTACCATGAAAGTGAAACGACTTGCAAAGGGAAGGGAAGCTGGTTGAGATAGCCTTTTATTCATAGTTTTTTTTGAGCCGTAAAAAGATGTCATCTCTTTAATTAGCTGACTAACAAAAGATTAGCGACTGTAATTCGGCGCTTCTTTGGTGATGGCGATATCATGTGCATGACTTTCTTTCATCCCTGCGTTGGTGATTTTTACAAAACGGGCATTTTGCAATGCCTTAATGGTGCTGGCCCCACAGTAGCCCATACCCGCCCTTAATCCGCCGATGTATTGGTGAACGATTTCTTTCAAAGGTCCCTTAAAGGCAACCCTTCCTTCGATACCCTCGGGTACGAACTTTTTTATATCAGCTTCCACATCTTGGAAATAACGGTCGCTGCTGCCCTGTGCCATAGCACCTAGGGAACCCATTCCTCTGTATTGTTTAAAACGACGTCCTTCATAAATGATGGTTTCTCCAGGGCTTTCTTCCGTTCCTGCAAAAACATTCCCCATCATTACGCAACTGGCCCCAGCAGCAAGTGCTTTCACCATATCTCCTGTATATCGGATACCCCCATCACTGATGATGCCAACATTTTTATTTTTTAGTGCAGCAGCTGCTTCCATTACTGCGGTGATTTGGGGAACACCCGTACCTGCAACAATTCGGGTAGTGCAGATAGAACCGGGGCCGATACCCACTTTTACTGCATCCGCACCGGCATTGGCCAACGCGAGTGCTCCGGCTGCCGTACCTACATTTCCTGCAATAACCTGAATGCCTTTGAATGTTTTTTTGATCTGTTTTAATGCATCCATCACCCCTTTGGTATGTCCATGGGCGCTATCTAAACAAATAATATCTACGCCTGCGTGGTGTAAGGCTGCAACCCTGTCTAGTATATCTTTGGTAATGCCTACACCTGCTCCAACGAGCAATCTTCCAAATGGATCTTTCACTGCATGGGGGTGAGACTTTAATTTTAAAATGTCGCTGAACGTAACTAGGCCAATCAGTTCCCCTGATTTATTGACAACAGGTAGTTTTTCAATTTTATTTTTTTTAAAAATCAGTTCTGCTTTTTTTAAATTGGTGCCTTCAGGAGCAGTAATGAGGTTTTCTTTCGTCATCACCGTACTTACCTTTTCCTTAAAGTTGGTTTCTAGGCGTATATCCCTGTTGGTTAAAATACCCACCAGTTTATTTTCTTTATTAACAATGGGGATACCACCAATTTTATTGTCCCGCATCATTTTAATGGCTTCACCAATAGTGGCATCCGGTGAAAGGGTAACGGGATCTAGTATCAAACCACTTTCACTTCTTTTCACTTTTCTCACCTGGTCCGATTGCTGGCTAATGCTCATATTTTTGTGCAGTATGCCGAGTCCTCCTTCTCTTGCCAATGCAATAGCTAGTTGTGCCTCCGTAACGGTATCCATTGCAGCACTTAACATAGGTACATGCAGGGTAATGGTTTTGGTAAGTTTGGTACTGATATCTACTTCGCGGGGGAGAACTTGGGAGTATGCTGGCATCAGCAATACATCGTCGAAAGTAAGACCTTCACCGAAAAATCTGTTGGATTTGCTTTTAGCTGGGGAGTTGTTTATTGTTGCCATAGGCAAAGATAAAAGAAAATCGCTTTGCACCCAAAAACTGATAAAAAACCCTTTGACAGTGGTGTTTATTGCATAAAAAAGCGGATTCACAGTACTTTTTCTGTAAATCCGCTTTTTTGAGAATGCCTTGAGGTAGGGGCTATTTACATTTTCCCAATCCTTCTGTTGCTGATGCATCACCCGGCCGGTTCATTAGCGCCAGGTTAAATAAATTCTTTGCCTCCGTATTTTTCCCTAGGTTTAAATAAGCCCAGCCTAGCATTTGGTTAGCATCATAATCGAAGGGATACATATTTACTATTAATTCAAAATATTTTGCTGCGATATCATATTTTTTTTCTCCATAATAGTATACCCCAACCCAATAATTAGCCGTGCTATTGTAGGGGTCAATTTTTAAAATTGCTTCGTACATTTCATACACTTTGTCATATTTTTTTAACTCATTGGCTGGTTTTATATAGCCAAGTCTTGCTTCTACACTATATTTTTTAAGGTCAGCAGCCTTTTGGTAGTAGTCCATTGAGTTGCTGTATTTTTTTGCCAAATAGTGCAGCCATCCCAATCTCAAATTGGATTCATAGCTGTCGGCCTTATATACTTTTTGCAAATCGGCAATGGCATTTGGGTAGTTTGACTTGTATTCATTGGCATAGCTAGCTTTAAAAGCTTTTTGCATTTCCTCTGCAGATTGAGCAGTCGCGTTGAATGAAAATAATGCGATTGTGCTAACGGCGATGATTGATTGTTTTAAAATTTCCATGTTAAGCCTCCTGTAATTGAATGTTGATAAAAATGGTTACTAACTGTTTTATATTTTAATTTTTTTTCAAAGGTATAGTTGAGTGTTAATTGCAATTTTTTTGATAAGGAGGCGTATACCGTTCCACCTGCTTTCATTTCTTTTTGATCAATATCATTATAAACATATAAAGCATCATTGTCAAAAAGAATATTGTATTTTCCAAAAGTTACATTTGCTTCCAACCAAATATCTTTGGTGATTCCTACGCCGGCAATTTGAGTAAAGATGGGGTTGTTATTGTAAGCTAGCTTTGAGATACCATACAATTTTGTATTACCAAGAGGAAATAATGTGAGTGCCCCTTCAAATTGCTTGGAAGTACTGTCAGAAATCTTTCCAAAGCTTGATAGCAAGCTGATATGTGCAAAAGGGGTAGTATATTTCAAGCCTGCAAAAAAAATGGTATTATTATAAATTACATTGTTAAAGGGAGTTTGTAAAAAATGAAAGCCACCCAGCAAAGAAATTTCTCCGGATGCTGCATAGGCTAATTTTGCATAGTATTCTTTCTGGTGAATGGAAATGCTTCGAGGGTTTTCAACCAATCGTCTTATTCTTGTTAAATTTCCAGGTGGAAAGTTAGGAGGGGGTGGGGTAACGGAAGCGTTTATATTGGGTTCATTAATAAGTTGGTTATAAAAGGCTACACTCTGCTCAAGTTCTAATCGGTTGCTAAGTTGTACATTGATACCAAACCGAGAATATTGCGCAGTTTTCCTCATAGTGTCTGTGGGTGTTTTATAACTGTATTCCGTTGAGATAGACGATATTTTTAGGGCAGTTTTTATTTCTTCCACCTGTTTTTCATTCGGAATTTTGGCTGAATAATATTTTGCGGCAGTCAAGTTATTCAAATAGAGATTATTTAAATACACATAATTGAGGGCGGTAATATTATCAGGGTCTTCATCAAATACCTTTTTATATTGAGTTAAACTTTCGCTGTAATTTCCCAACATAAATGCAGCATAGCCAATGCGCATACGCAGCAATGTGAAATCTGTTCCTGGCTGGATATTGTTTTTACCGAAAATAACCAATGCTTTCCATTGCCCGCTATTGTATAAGGCCAGCGATTGGGAATCTACCGCTACTTCGATTTTGCTAACCTGGGCATTTATTTTTGAAATAAATAACCCAGCAAACATTATTATTAGTATTCTTTTGGTGTGCATAGGGCTTTTATTTGTTGGTTGTTTTTATGAAATGTAAAGCTAAAGATTCTATTCTCTTTTATTTCTATTGCTGATTGTTGAATTATTTTTTTTATGGATAAAAATTGAAATACCTGTTTGCTTTTGATTTGGATAGCAGCATTTAAAAAGTCGCTTGAAACAGTCTCAATGGTTGATTCGTAATAAAGGCGGCTAAATATATAAAAGGGGGAAACGATGTCCTGTAGCCACTTTGTAAGGGTGTTTTTTGTTAGTTGTAAAGGGAATTGATCAGTGGTGATTACGGCAGGGTCGGTTGATAAATATATTTTATAGCAAGCCAAGTAAAAATAATAAAGTAAACTTTCCTTGTCTCCCTCAAAAGCCGTAAAATAAAAGAATTTTTCATTTCGCTTAAAATAGGCGATAGATTTTGAAACGTGACAAAAGAGGTAACTGTGATTATAAGCATCCGTAAAAACTTCCCATTTTCCCTCTTCCATATTTTCGGCATTTACGGTAAGGTTGTATCCTGGTAAAAACTCAAAAGCAGCTTGCAGGGTTTTGTTGTGTGGGGCATTAAAAACAAGGGCGGTTTCCTGCGGTATAGCAAATTCTTTGCTAGTTATTTTTCCGTATTTTTTTTCAATATAGTGCGCAAAAGGATAAGCAAATGTTTTGCTGCCAATATAAGAGGTAGTCTGAACCTGAAAATGCAAGTGTGGTTCGGGTGATCGGCCAGAGTTTCCGCAGGAGGCAATAATATCTCCCTGCTTTACATAATCTCCCATTTTTACTTTGAATGAGTTTTTACGCAAGTGGCTCATCTTAGTAAATAAGCCTTCAGCATGTTTTATTACGATGCTATTGCCCCAGTTTTGCTGTTGATTTATTTTTCCAATTTCATTGTCTTCAATATAATCTTCTATGTGCTGAACAAATCCATCTGCGGGTGCTAATACCGGTTTTCCGTAACAGTAAAAGTGTTGAGGAGTAGCCGCATACTTATCATAAGTTTTTAATGCGTCATCCACAATAATAAAATCCAGCGCTTTACCCCATTCTCCCTTGTGTGTAATATTTCCATCATATCCCTGCGATACCATCCACTCTCCAATGAAGGGTAATTGCAAACGAATATTATTGCCGTTCAAAAACCTTTCCTTGTTGTTTAGATAATTGTACAAATTCTTTTCGGGGGAGAATAGTTGCAGAGGGGTTAATACAACTCTTCCCTTTTGTGATTTTACTGTAAAAAAATATAGTAAAGCAAGAACGGTGATACAAAAGGGCATTGAAAAAACTGGCAAATTCCATTGACCTGTCACCGTCCCCAATGCCATGGCAATGATAAACGTAACGGGTACACTGATAATGGCCCATAAATAAGAATGAAAGGAGGGGATTACAAAAAATCCACCAATGGCAACACTAACTAGAATGAAATTTCCACCGAGCAAGTAATAATTCATTCCTTCTGGATGGGCCATCACAATGGTATTAAAACCATAGGCAGATAAAAAACCGATGATGATCAAAGAGAAAATAATTCGACTATGAATTAATATTCCAATTGCAATAATCAATCCGGCTAAAATATTATTTTGAAAATACAATGAGCTCAGTGCTCTAAAAAAAGTGGATAAAAGCGGTGGCATAGCTAGTTTTTCCATAAAAAGGATAAACCTTACCAGTGTGTGGTTTCCAAGAGAATACGCATCATTTAGCCAGTAAATATTTCTGAGAGAGAAATCAATAGCGGCAAAATCTTTTCCCACCAATAATACCATCCAAAAACAAAGTACAAAGGGAAGGGTTAAAAAAGGGAGACCATATTTGCCAAAACGAATTTGAAATATTTGGGAAAGCACTACTGAAAGAATAACTACTAAAATAAGCACTAGCCAGAAAGCATAACTAAAATTATAGATCGCCCCCATGCCGATGCCAATTATTAAGGCATTGTAGCTGTATATTCCATTTTGAATAGACGTTTTATTGAGCCCCGTAAAATAAGAAACTGCGATGGCAAGCAGTACTGCGATTAATCCTGAGAGTCCGGCATAGGGGTTGAAAAAAGACACTATCAGCAAAAGCATGGAGAACAGGAGGTTATTTGAAAAAAATAACATGGAATAACTGTTCAGCAATGCTTTTGCTAGTGGTACTGTGCTATGGAATCGCTTTTTTATAATGATTGTTTTTGAAGGTGTGCTGGAATTAGTTCTAGTTGTTCGAGGTAGTCAAGTGTTTCCGCTTTTCTGATTACATGTGTTTGGTCATTGGTATCTATTAAAACGATATTTGGCCTCATTGCTATGAACTGCATCCATTGTGTCATGTTATAGGCACCTACTTTGTGAACGACTACATGGTCACCTCGGTTTAGCAATGGCAAACTTACGGTTTCCCTTACAATATCAATATTCATGCATAAAGGGCCATACATCACTGTTTCCTCACTGAATTGGCTTACTTCCTGTGCAGGACTAATTTTATGATCGAACCAAAAGGAGGTAAACATGATATTTACTCCAAAATCCATAATGGTTGCTTTGCGTCCATCACTTAGTCTTTTATTGGCTAATACGGATCCTAACAGATATCCTGCATCATCAATCATTACGCGGCCACTTTCCAATATCAATAAGGGTAGTTCTTCTGTTTTGAAACCATAATTTAAAATGGTGCTGGTAATCACTTCGGCAAATTCATCTACCGAAGGTGTGGGTACTAAGCCAATTGCTCCCTTTAAGGTATTGGCACTAGGAAAACCACCACCTAGATCTAAATATTTTATAGTAGTGTTCAGCTGGCTTTTACAATTTACTGCCAGGTCGCACAATTTAGCGGCGGCCACTCCATACGCTGCTGTGCTCAACATATAGGTGCCAATATGTGAATGTAGGCCTACCAAATTCATTTTACCTGATTCGATGATTTTATTGATGGCCTGCCATGCTTGTCCATTTTCATAATTAAAGCCAAATCGATCCCACATTGGGTAGATGCCGGTGTCCATATTTACCCGAATGGCTACCCGCGCTTTTTTATCGAGTTGTGCACATAGATCAATGAGTAAATACAATTCTTCAAAATGGTCAATATGAATTAAGGAATCATTTTGAATGGCCATTGTAATTTCTTCTACATGTTTATCTGGACCATTAAAAATAATATTACTGCCTGGTACACCATTACCCAATGCTTTTTTATATTCAAAACCACTTACCACTTCAGCCCAACTTCCTTCTTGGTGGAAGATGTTACAAACAGCATTGTTATAATGTGTTTTGTAACTCCAGGCAAATTGAACTTTTGGGTAGCGGGTGTTAAAGGCTCTTACGGCAGATTTGTAATTCTGTCGAATTTTTTGTTCACTAAGTACAAAAACAGGACTACCATATTGTTGGATGATTGATTTTACAGATACACCATCAATGTGGGTTACCGGGGTATTTTCAGTTTGCGCACCGGCTTTATTCATCATGCCCGCATTCATTTTTTTGATTAGGGGCCGTTCATATTTTAATTTTGTCATATGGTTAGTTTTATAATGATAGTATTGTTCAGGTTAGCTTTATAAATTACCGAAGGCGGTGAATTGTTGAAATTTGGAAACATCTACAATCAAGTCCCAGCTATAGCGGATAAATAATTTTCCCACATCATAGGTTGTAAAAGCGGGTACCTTTTCTCCCAGTGCCATCTTCACAAGGGCAGCTGGCTGGTTTTGTCCGGCGCCGGCTGATAAATAGATCCAAGCTGGAAATCTAGGATTGATTTCCATGATGTACAATTCATCTTTCGCTGTCTTCATAATTTCTATTTCAAATCCGCCGCGCCATTGGGTAGCTACCACAAATTTTTGGGCTAGCTCAATTAGTGCGTCATCTTCCAAAGTAATGCCTGCCCATGCTTTTCCTTTGTCAGTGATATACATTTTTCGCATTGGGATAATGCTCGTTGCGTTTCCTTCTCCATCACCGAGTGCGGCAATATTTACTTCAGTTCCATGTATAAACTGCTGAACAATTATTGGAAGCCCCCACTTGGCACTGATTTTATAAAAAGCTTTTTGTGCCTGTTCCAAGGTATAGGCTACGATTGCATCATAATACTTTCCTTTTACAACAAGGGGGTATCCAAAATCGTCTCCGATTTGAGCAAGTTCATTAGAGTTGTATATCACCTTGTCTTTCGGTACTAGTAGAGAATGTTTTTGACCAAAGGCATAAAGATTTAATTTGTCCCTCGCATCAAACATCTCAAAACTTGGTAAAAAAGAATGTACTCCCAATGCCTTTAACCGGGGAGCAATGGTGATGAAATTGTAAAGCTCTGCATCAAAATTTGGAATAATCACATCGATATTTTCCTTGTCATGAATGTACTTGATTGCATTGTATAAAACCTCTGGCCCTGCTGCAGGATAAGAAATTTGATAGGTTTTGTCACATATGCCATCCATGTAAATTCCGGGTTCCAAGTTTTCATACGCTAGGCCTATGATCCTTACTGGCCTGTTGAGTCCGTCTCGGATGGCTCTAATGACTGCCACGCCTGGCCCAGGGCTATCTATGGCATTGAGTCCGGTAACTGCTATTACGATTGGTTGAGTGATGTCAGTCATAGCTAATTTTTTATTAGGTTAATTACTCAGTAAATTATTTTCCTTTAAAATTTGCAGAAAATCATCCACATCTTTTTCTATGGTCATTTTATCTACTTCGTATTTATCCAACAAAGCTTTTTTTATTTCATTGAGTGAATTGTTTTCTTTCATTAGCTGGATAATTTCTGCAGCAATTGGGTTGCTGCTATACGAATCACCGGTGGCAGGATTAAATACAAATCCGAATTCGTTGGTGGCAATGTTTTTTTTAATCATCTGTTGAAATTTTATCGGGTGAGTAAATTGGTTGAGCGAAATCAATGTGATTTGTGCGTCTGATTTTTTAATTTAAGCACAGTGATTGCTGAAGTACTGGTTTGTATAATAATAGTTACCTATTGCCTCTGAAAAATGAAATGAAGGTTAAAATATTTTTTGTTTCACCCAAACGTAATCATCCATTAATAAATCATTTTTTAAAATACCTTTTCGTCGAACGGTTTCCAGATAGAATCCATTTTTTTCCAATACCCGCATGCTGGCCTTGTTGTGTTCAAATACTTCTGCTACAATCCGATTGATGGCAAAACTGTCAAAAACATATTGTGTTAATAATCCTACCGCAATGGTGCCAATTCCAGTTCCCCAAAATGGTTCCGCTACCCAATAGCCCAATTCCACATTCATTTTGTAGATATCTTCTTGCAAGGAAATGCCAATTCCACCTACAATTTGATCCTCATTTAAAATGGCAAAATTTTGAGTGGGGAATAATTCAGACTGGATAGCAATAAAATTCCCTGCTTCTTCTACCGTATAAGGATGCGGAATATAGTCCCGAAGATTGTTCCAGATATTGATATTGTTGAAGCATGCTGTTAAGGTAGCAGAATCTTCGATTACCCATGGCCGTAATGAAATGTACATATTACTTATTTTTTCTTAAGGTATGACTTATTTATTGGTGAGTGGTTTAATCGAATAAAAATAAATTTTTATTGTTACGTAACCCTTGCGTACACGTTAATTTTGTAACAACAAAAGTTACTATCAATTGTTTAGCTAGCATAGGGAGTGGCAACATTGGTTTTAGGCAAGTTTAAAAACTTTGCCCGGTAGGCTAAGGAGTACGCCCTGCATTTCGAGTGAAAGCAGCGCTTCGGCAACCATACTGCTGTTGAGGCCCGATTTAAAATACAATTGGTCAATTTGGATACTTTCCTGACTTTGCAGAAGGGCGTAAATAATTTTTTCATTTTCGGTTAGCTCAATGAATAGTTCCCTTTGTTTTTTTGGCAGAATTCTTTTTTGCTCATTCCAGTTCATCATTTCCTTTAGGTCGGCTGCGCAAGTGAGTAATGAGGCCTTGTTTGTTCTGATCAAATAATTGCATCCTTCACTTTTGCTATCGTTGGTTCTACCGGGTATGGCAAATACATCTTTATGATAGCTATTGCCTAATTCTGCCGTGATGAGTGAGCCTCCTTTTTTCCCACTTTCTATCACCAATACCGCATCACAGATGCCGGCTACAATCCTGTTTCTTTTTGGAAAATTTTGTTTATCCGGGTTGGTTTCACTTCTGAATTCAGTGAGCAATCCACCCTTTGTTACGAGTTGTTTTGCAAGGGTTTTATTTTGGATTGGATAAATCCTGTCGAGTCCGTGTGCGAGTACACCCACCGTGGGCAAGTTATTTTTAAGAGCGGCTTTGTGGGCGATGGTATCAATGCCAAATGCCAGTCCACTTACCACTACAATATTTTCCTCCTGTAATTCTTCCAGCAATTTTTCGCAAATCGATTTGCCGTAGTCAGAATAATTACGGGTACCTACAATTGAAATAATTTTTGCGTGATTTAAATTTGTATTGCCCCGGTAGTAGAGGAGTACCGGACTATCGTAGCAATGAAGCAGTCGTTGCGGATAATTTTTATCTGTTAAAAAAAGCGGGGTGATTTTGTATTTTTCAATAAATTTTATTTCGGATTCACAGCGTTGGAAATTGTTAAAATTTTTAATGCTGCTTGCCCTTACAGAGCCGATTCCATCCATATTTTCGAGATCCTTTTTTTTTGCGCTGAAAATTGACTGTGCAGTGCCGTATCGGTTTACCAGTGCTTTGGCATGGATATCTCCGATATTTGGAACCAAGGTTAGGGCAACTTGGTGTAGCAGTTCATCTGTCATCAGGTAGAAGGTAGGTGATATCAAATATAAATAATATTTAATACATAAGCTACCCTAATTTTATTTCGACAAGTGAAATCTACTTAGGGATTGGGCTGATTACTAATTACGGTCATTTCTGTTCTCCGGTTGGATTCCCTTCCTTTTTCTGTGGTGTTATCGGAAATGGGTTGGTTTTCGCCCATGCCTTTTGATTGTAACCGGTCTTTTGAAATAAGCTTACTGGCTAGAATGTAGCGAATCACCGATTCGGCTCTACCATTGGAAAGTAATTCATTATCTGCCGCCCTTCCTACATTGTCGGTATGTCCGGTAATTAATATTTTTAGCAGGGGATTTTCTTTTAGTAATTGGATTACTTTATTTAATTCTACTGTTGACTCCTGTTTTAACTCAGTTCTTTTACTGTCAAAGAAAATATTTTTTAAAACGATTACTGCTCCAGCCTCAATGGGTTGAAGGGGGATATTTGCAGTGAAAATTGAATCAATCGACCGGTCATTCAAATTATAATTTTCAGAATAAAACAGGTATCCTTTTCTATTCACATTGAATGCATAGTCATTGCCAACTGGAAGTGTAGTCAAAAAATTTCCGGTTTCATCTGTCTGTACTTTGCTGATGAGTTGACCACTATTTATGTTTGTTAGTTCAACGGAGGAGGGTAGTCCATTTTTATTTTTTGCATCAAACACCTGTCCTTTCACCCACAATATTTTTGGAGGTTGTAGATCTTGTCTTAATTGAAAGCGATAAAGATCAAGGCCGGCAATACTATTTCCACGGTCACTGGCATAATAGGCGGTTTTGCCATCTGCGGCTACAATCAGCGATCCTTCTTCATCAATGGTATTGATTGGATAACCAAGATTTTCCGCATCGCTCCAGGTGCTGTCATTCAATTTTTTTGACAAAAAAAGGTCTGCTTCTCCATACCCTGGATGGCCGGTGCTATTAAAAAAAAGGGTTTGATTATCTGCATACATAAATGGGCAACCTTCATCACCGCTACTATTCACCACAGGACCAAGGTTTTTAGCCTTAGTCCATTTCCCTTTTATAGTTCGGTGAGTCACCCAGATATCTTTACCACCATATCCACCTGGCTGGTTACTGCTAAAATAGATGGCCTGTTTATCGGGAGATAAAGAAGGCGAAGACTCCCAAAAATCGGTATTCACCATTGGTCCTAGATTTTCAGCTTCACTCCATCCCTGTTTGGTTTTAAAAGAAATATAGAGGTCGCAGCTACCATATCCTTCGGGATAATTGCATCCGGTAAAAATGATACAGGTTCCATCCTGAGAAATATTTTGGGCCCCCTCGTTTTGATCGGTATTTACTTTTCCTTCCAGTGGCTGGGCCTTGCTCCATTTACCATCGGTTGAATCGGATTCATAAAAATCTTCATCACCCTTAACGCGTCGAGTGAAGATGAACTTTTTACCATCAATGGTCAG
>CANJAW010000023.1:0-14052 GCA_947472215.1 Chitinophagaceae bacterium | reverse complement strand
TAAAATTCTGAGTCAGCAAATAAGGCCTGATAGAACGCTTCAGATCTTGAGTCCCAAGCATAGCAGGTAACATGTCATAACTGTCCCTGGCATTTGTATCCTTTAGTTTAAAATCAACGATGGATGCAACTGTTGCAAATATATCGGTGGTATTGATCATTTGGTTAGATACCAAACCTGCTTGAAACACACCCGGCCAGCGAACAATAAAGGGAACTCGGTGCCCCCCTTCCCAGGCATCACGCTTCATTCCCCTCCACCCTCCGGAAGGATCGTGCCCGTAATCCTGCCGCATCCAGTTAACGTGAACTGTTTCGGCTCCATTATCCGCATTGAAAAGGATTATTGTGTTATCATCAATACCTAAATCTTTCACCAATGCCATCATGCGCCCTACCAGCACGTCCAGTTCCCAAACAAAATCACCACGAGGGCCGGCATTTGTCGCCCCGTTGAATTGAGGAGCAGGAAGGACTGGCGCATGTGCAATTTGTGTTGAAAGGACAGCAAAAAAAGGTTTTTGAGGGGTGTTTTTGCGATGCTCAGTTATAAAACGACGAGTTTTTTCATAAAATATCAAATCCGCTTCCATAAAATTATAGCCTGGAGCCATCCAACCTTCGTCATTATCCCAAAGCCATTTACCTCCCGGATTGGGAAGATGGGCAGTTTTATGTCTTTTGCTTGCCGGTATGGGAACCATACCATTCTCGATGTAGATATATAATGGATCGGTATTTGGACAGTTGGGAGTTATGAAAGATTCATCAAAACCTTTCGAATTTGGACCGTCAATTAACGGAGTACTTTTTTTATAATCAATCAGCAGTGAATTCTCGAAGCCACCTTTCAGCACCTGGTTGTTTTTATCAACCCAGGTAAGCCCCACATGCCATTTGCCGAATACGCCCGTCCGATATCCTTTTTGCTTTAGCATTTCAGCAATAGTTAGTGTTCCCGGTTTTAAATAGCTCGGCCCCCCTGGCCCTTCGAAAGCGCCGCCCCCTCCTCCGGTGGACCGATAAATCTGCTGCCCCGAATAAAACCCGTAGCGAGAGGGTGAACAAATTGTGGAGGGACTGTGAGAATCGGTAAACATAACTCCTTCGCTCGCCAATCTGTCCAAATTAGGCGTATAATATGCCGCCTTTTGATTGTAACAGGAGAGATCCCCATATCCCAAATCATCTGCATAAATAATGATGATGTTTGGTAAACCCTGTGCAATGGAATCATGGAATCCCTGTAACACGCAAAAAAAAGACAACAAGAATTTAAACTTATTCATTTTCTTTTCATTTTTTAAACAAGGGTAGATCTAATTCTTGAGTAGATGTCATCTTTGTGGTAAGCGCGGGATTAACTCCCTCTCATTTCATCCTAGAAACCTATTTCATAAATTTAAAAGTATATTTAAAACTAATCTTACCATTTTTTAATCAATACTTATTAAATATTGTCATATTGTATATTATCCTTACTTAAGATAAATTTTTCGTTCTTTTTCACCCGGTTAAAAGAATAGAATAAATCAGTCCCGAATTGCTGATGTAAATAATAAATGAAAATAGCATCAGCAATTGCTTGATTATCTACATATTGTATCTAATAAAAATTATTATTACTATTATTACCAATATATTATAGCAAAATAAGTACGGTATTAATTGATGTCAAATTCAGTAAAATCAGTTTTTCGGTTATTCCTTTTCACCTCATTCTGTTAAGTAAACAGGCCCTATCAGACCTGAAGGTTGAATCATAAGGAACGACTTCTTATAGTCATCATCTATTTGTGAACGATCTTTGGTAATAAAAGGCTGATTCGTTTTACAAAATCTCTTATCAGCCGGCAAATGCATATCTCCTGTCAATCGATTGATCCACATATTGGTAATGCTGATTTCTAGATCATTTTTGCCCTGTTTTACCAAGTCTTGAATATCTATTCTAAACGGCTTGGTCCATACTATGCCCGCAGATTTTCCATTGACAAAGACTTCTGCCACATCCAATACTTCCCCTAAATCGAGGCTGATACGTTTTTTTCTATCCTGCGATAGCTTCGGAATGTAAAAACTGTTTTTATAGGATGCAGTACCCGAAAAATATTTGATTCCTTCATTGGCATGATCGGTCCAGGAAATTAGGTCATTGAGCTCAACAGAAGCAGGAGCACCCCATTTTTCGGGAAAAAACAACGTCCAAGGACCTTTTACTTCAGCAATTTTACTATCCCTAGAACTGTTGAAATTAGCCAGCTGACGACTTTCCGCAGCATTGAAGATCACAAAGCATGATCCATAAGGTGGTAACTGAAGTTTTGTACTAGTTTTACCATTTCCTTTGACAGCTGATAAAATATATTGTTTGACGGAAACTGGATCCCAAAACTCAGGCTTTCCATTCTCTATCCTGAATTCACAAGTTTCAGTTATCGCCTGTCCGGTTTTGTTTCTTACAAAATATATTTCCGTTTTACCGCTTGTCCGGTGGATAAAGTCCAGTTTAGCAGGATCTGCAGTAAAGTCTTTTGCAACAGATAATCGGGCTAATGCTTCATCTATGCTTATATTTTTGAATGCATTGCCGGTAATTAACTTTGCAATCGCTGGATGCTGGATTAAAACATTGGCTCCATTGGCTATCAATTTTTCGACCTTTTTCACAATATCGATGGGGATATCCTTTCTGTTTGGTATCACTAACAGCTTATAATTCAAACCATCGGGAAGCATCAATTTTCCTTTTGATACTTCCATGCGGTTCAGCAATACATCCGAATTGATTATGTCAAAATCATATCCAGCACTCAAGCCTTCTGGTCTTGGGCTATCGGTAGCCCCCTGAATTTCCGGAAAAAAATTAGGCGACTTGTCACCATAATACCAAGCAACATCAGCAGCAAATTTCCCTTGCATCAGCATAAAGGAACATCGCGACAAATAATCCATGAATGGTTTTGATCGCCCCCACCAGGTTGCTGTGGGATTGATATCGATACCTGCGTGATAGCTCCTTCCGGGTAACCCATGCTCCGGACGTGTATTGGCGAAAGCGTGAATGGTAACAGAATTCAAACCTTCACAAAAAGCACGATCTACGTCTTTTTTCAAATCATGAGGAGCGTCTTTCCATCTTCTCCAAGTGGTGAAAGACTCAGCATCCACAATACCCTGTCCATAAATATGTGAAGCACTCGCTATTTCCTTTACTAGAAATATGTTGTACCGATTGCGAACCCAGAATTCACCCCTAGGAATGCTTGCATTCCCCAAAGCTTTCAGTGATTCTACAGGACAGGAATTCCAAATTGGTGGACCAGGTCCTCCGGCTTCGGCCACCAGTTCCATGCCATAACCAGCAAGAAAGTCCCTGCCGGTAGTATAATGGCTAAAAATAAGCAAATCACTTACCGTTTTTTTGAATTGGTAAAGAAAATGTTCATTGCCATCGGGCAGTTTCCATCCGGCAAATGCTGGCAGATAGGGAAGGATATTATATTTGTTATGGGCATAAAAAACACTGTCCATCGAATCCGTCCAAGGAGTGCCATCACTTAATTCCATGCTGTCAAATTCTAAATAATCCAAACCGGATTGCCTAGCATTCTCTTTGGTAATACCTAGGCGACCAAGAATATAACTCAAATGTTTGATTGTTGCCCTAGGATCGAAGAAATCTATAAAAAGGCCATCTGAATTTGGACTGGGTACAACCAGGTGTTGACCGGTGTTTGAGCAGATAACCCTGAGTAAGATCCAGTTTCCTTGCGGGACTTCCCATTTCAACACTTTACCGTCAAATTTATTATTGAGAATAACAATATCAGTAAGTGCTTTTATTGTCTTATCAGGCCTGTCGCGAATTGCCAAAACGGCAATTTCTTTGAAGAAAACAGGAATTCCATCTTTGTCTTTGGGACATTCCTTAGCAACAGCAGGAAAAGGCAAGGCCCCAGAAAAAGATTGAGAACCAGTTATTTTAAATTCCGAAAAATAGAGTTCTTTTGCTGCCCATGCTGGAGTTACCCATGAGCCACCCGCATTCCATCCACTCGATGCTACCATACCCATTTTAATCCCTAAGCGTTTTCCTTCGGAGAGGGCGTGTTTGATAGATTCTACCGATTTATCCCCTAAAAACTGGGGGCCCTTACCGTAGGCTCCATTGGGATTATTAATGGCTGCCACGTCCCAAATTTCAGCTCTTCCCATCCCTTTATTCTTCATTTCCTGCAAGTCATAGGTAATGGAAGAGTTGGTAACATCTCCGTTTAACCAGCACCAAAATGCACCGGGTCTTGATGAATTAGGGGGCATGATAAATTCATCCGACAGTTTCTGAAAAGCATCTATTTTATTCCCTGTTTCCACATTTTGTACCGTTTTGATTGAGCAGCCGAACAGTAGCATACTCAAAACGATAAAATATATTTGCCTCATACTTTTTATGTTGATATTATTTTACAAAATGAGTAGCATCGTCCCATTCATCCGTTCTAAAAGAAGAGGCTGGTAAAAGATTGGAGTCATAAAGGGTTCCAATTACCCAGTTACGCCAGGCATATCTTACCGCCACAGGTTTAGGCACTTTATCACTGATTACAAACACATCTTTGAAATTCAAAATTGTAGCAGTAGCAGGATAAAAAACCTTGTCATCTCCTGCAATTTCAAATCCTTTTAACTCATCTTTTGAATACAGTCCAGTCAAAGTATTTTTAAATTTTAAATTTATTCCGCCATCTTTTACGCTTTGCGAATCAACAATAGGAGTAGCATAGCCCACCGTTTTATAACCATACGATAGGTTAAGTGCATTAAACAATAACCTATCAGCCACTTCTTTTTTCTTTGGCGGATGAATACTATTTTCATCTCCAATATCCATCGTAATGGCGATACCTGAATTTGGAATCAAATCCAAACATTGTAATTGTGCTTCCCGCATAAAGGCAGTATTATCATTAATTTTGAAAGCATTGTTATTGCTATACTGAAAGGGAGCAATTTGCACATAATAAAACGGGAAATCCCCTATTCCCCAAAGTGTTCTCCAATCCTTTACCATTGAAGGGAAAAGCTTTTTATAGTTTTTCGGCTGACTGCTATTTCCCTCCCCCTGGTACCATAACACCCCTTTTATTGTGTAAGGAATTAATGGATGAATCATCGCATTAAAAAGGGCCGTTTGCACCCTATTGCCCTTTTCTAAATTTGCATCATCGATATTTATTTTTTGATAAGCACTCAATACTTCTCTGCTCATCCATGCCTCTATTAAGCTGCCCCCCCAGGAGCTATGAATGATACCCACCGGCACGTCTAAAATTCCCTGTAATTGCTTCCCAAAAAAATAGCCAATGGCACTAAATTCTGCTGCACTCTCCGGCGATGCCTGTTGCCAGGCTATGTACTTTTCCACATCTTTTAATGGAGTCTTTGCTCCAACTTCTTCAACTGTAAATAGCCTTACATTCGGATTACTGGACTTTGCTATAGCCATATCGGAACCAAATACGGGTTGCCCAATCCACCCCTTTAGAGGAATCGATCGATTAGATTGACCCGAACATAACCACACCTCACCAAACAAGATATTCCCCAAGGTTATAGTTGAATTTTTACTTTTTAGTTGAATGATTTGAGGCGCTTTACTATTGGTCGTTTTCACCTCTATGCGCCAGCTGCCTTCCTTGTTAGCTGCCAAATTTATTACCGACTTCAACCAGGTGGCCTTAATAGAAATTTTCTCACCAGCATCGGCCCAGCCCCATAGCACAACAGTTGTATTGCGCTGCAAAACCATATTGGAAGATACGATGGCCGGAAGTTTTATTGCTGAATAACCGGATTGCACAAATAGCAATAGGAATGCTACTGTCAAGGAATACAATGTTGATTTTTTCATTTTATTTACATTATTTAAATTTTAAAGACATCATTTGCCAATCCTGCCAGGAAAATCAAGGCAATTCCCTCACTCGCAACTTCCTAAACTGTATTGGTGAACCTTCGCTTTCCAAACACAAATACCCTTTTCGGGGCTCGATGGAAGTTCCCCCAGAAACTTCTTCGCCATTTACCCAAAGGCGCAATTCACCATTAATGGCACGGATGTAGTATTGATTCCATTCACCATGTCCTTTGGCGAGGTTCTTACGGGGAAAGCTTCTGCTGCCATCTGGTGACAAGGGTGGGAATGGCGTCATCTTCACCCTTACTGGAAATACATCCCCATTTGTACCAAACCAATCAGTCTTGACACCCTTGGCTTTCATCAAGTCGGTGTAGCCATGATCCAGTATCTGAACCTCTATGCCATCGGGCAGTCCAGGTTTACCAGCGGCGGTGAGTTTCTCAACAGATAGTGGTGTAGTCCATACAAATACACCAGAGTTGCCAGCGGGCTTCTCGTGCATCCACTCTACAACCATTTCGAAGTTGCCGAACTCCTTCTTGGTTCGTTGCACACTGATTGGCTGGCCAGAACAATGCAGTACGCCATCAGTCCAAGACCAAGTATTGTCATCACTGTTCACCTGTGTGAAGTCGGCTGCGGTAAGGTTGAACCAGCCAGGGGATTCGTCATCGATGAAGGCATGTACAGTAGCAGCAGCTCTTATAGGCACTGTCTGAGATTTAGGATCGCCTACATCCACTAATGCAGCCGTTTTTGAATCAACCGGAAGCAATTCAGGGTATCTACGCTTTATGATTGCTAGGTCTTCAGTATTGAGTTGTCCGATATCAATAGGCTTATCCTGAGGACGTAATCCCTTTTGGTTAATCCGGTTAAATAGACTCCAATTTCTTGTATTCTGACCAGGCTTAGGGTCTTCTGGTTCCTGAGCCTTGAGGTCATAACGCGTGAAATCGATTAGTTTTTCGGGGGTGTTGGCTTTCCAATCTCTTAAAAAAGCGAGTCGGAAATCTTTGTTCATAAACCATCTAATTTCATTCTCAGGTTCAGATCCACAAACACCGGATCCTCGCTGAACAAATCGATAGTTGATACTATCATTGTTTTTAAACTGATTGCGCCAAAGCATTCCAAACTCACCATGGGTGATGCATTTCGCTTCGGGCCAGCGTCTGCGTATTTCTTTCAGCCATATTTCAAGGCCATCGAGCCCATTGTGGCGATGGTGATCTTTTTCTTCCAAATCGACTAAGCTAAGTTCCCAAATACAGGTAACCCAAGCAAATTTGTTCAACGCAAATCCGGTATCAAAATGCGCGGAAGTAGTTGCGAGAATTTCTTTGGTTCCCAGCTCAGTACCCTGACGCAGTATCGTCTCAATTGGACCAACACCTTGCCTGCTACCACAACGTACTCCGTTGATAAATCGGGGTACAGGATATCTGCCGTTAAGGAAATCAACAGTCCAGCCATCGAGGTTTACGCAATCAATCAAGTCCTCTTTTCCCTGGGCTGGTTTACAGAAATGTTCACGCGATGGGTAATATGGATAGGAAATCGAACCTTCACCATCTCCATTATCGACCGCATACTGGCTCCAAATATTACCTTGGCAAACGTGAATACCTTCTTCTTCGGCAAGGAACCGTAGGTTTTCTGCAGAGAGAAAACCTGCAACAACACTTTGAGGGCGATATCCCCCACCAACCAATTCCGAAACCATCTTCAACCCCTCGTGCAAATCGCGGTTAACCTGCTCTCGTGAGTTATACATGTTAGCAAAATATCCACCTGGTAGAAAAGTAATCTCATCATCATATTTTTCATGATAGAAAACAACCAACTTTTTTATATCCAAGTAGTTGGGCCGCTGATCCTTCAGTGCTAGCCAGCTGAATGTCCAAGTAATGCGAGCACCCGGCCAATTCTTTTCGATGGTTTCACGAAACTTACGTGCTCCCTCCGGAGAGTGAATACCCGATTCATCAACGCCAGAATTTTTATCGCGTGAAGTTTCAATCTGGTTCACCCGGACAACGGTGCTGAATGTAAAAAAACGGTTGCCCATTAATGTAAGACTTGGATCTTTTAATACTTGAGAAGTAGCTTTAGGTTTTTCGGGGTAAACAGCTTTAACAATTTCTACTAACAATTTTTTCCCTTCATTGATTACATCACCAGCTGAATTTTTGATAAGGGTTTTGGTATTAATTAAACTCATAAAACTACTAAGTCTATCCTTTAATACCGCCGCTTGCTTTGATGGATTTTCTGCCAATTCTTTACGCAATATGCTTATCTTTTCATAATCTTGAATACCTTCCCTAAGTCTTTCAAATCGTATAGAACTTTGGGCATTGGGATAAACAAAATAGGTATCACCGCTTGGCCAACGAATGAACCTAGAATCTAACAAAGGATTTTCAGGCCAACTATTATATGCCCACCGCAAAAATCCATCAAATCCCATTGCAGATGCAAACCATCCCTCATAACATGATTCAGCAGAAGGGGAAAAAGTGAAATTATTGGGTTTGGGTATTCCGCAGGCAACATAATACGTTGTTTTCAAACCTAACCGTCTTCTAGCCTCAATAATATTACCCGAAATTGAATCGACATGTCTCCAATTGGAGCAGAAATCATAAATGGCTGAATTTATTTTACCATAATAGAAACCAGCCATCGAAATTTTTAATTCAGGAGCTGCTTGCTTCAAAAATTTAAACATCTTTTCCATTTCTTCTTCTTCTCGTTCATCAAGGGCAATGGTAGTTTTTGCCAACCAGCCCTTAGCCCCTAGATGAACTTTAAAATCACTCAGGAAGCTACTCCAAATATCCTCATATGCTTTTGTACCGGGTATAGACTCGATCGTAATGGTTTTGGAAGATTTTTCATCATACCAACTAAACTTATTCCCTACAGGCACCATTGAATAACAATTGATTTGTTCAGTTATACCAGACTCCATGGCAAGGGTAACATAAAGATCAAAAACAGCATAATCATATTCCCATGTTCCATCTGCTTTTTTAATCCATTTAATCATAGAGCCATATGGATCAAATGTTTGACCAGCCCAAGGGTCATTAATCAGCGTTGTGGTGATACATTTCTGGCCTGCCTGGGCAAGCATAGTCAACAGCGGCCTTAACAAGGTAATATGCTCCGGAGACCACAATTTCACTTTATTAAACCTTGCAACGGCAAATGGGTTTTGCCAAAGATCAAGATGGAAGGACCATGCTGAAGGTGCTGGAAGTGTTTTATTCAGCACTTCAATTGTAATTGAATGATTGTCTGTACCGGATGAAGATTGTACGGAAATAGTTGCCTTATATATTCCGGCAGGTGTTTCTGATGGTATGTCAACTGAAATCCATACCGGACGGGTTTCAGGATTGGTCATACGAAAACTATTGGCCTTTTCGAGTAGGTCTGGACTTAAATGAACCGGAAATTTGTCCTTATTCCTTTCACCACAACCTCCAGCAAATGCATCACTCAACACATATTTCACAATGGAGATGGAAGTTATTTCTTTCCCTAGCTGATAATTATCTTTTCTAAACTGACTTGCTTTAATACTTATTTCATTTTTATTATCCGATGACCATACTAGCAAAAGACAATTTACCCGTTCACCCCTCCAGGCCTGAAGCGTTCTGTTTTCTTGAACTTTACCTAGCGGTGGAATACTTTTGGAGTAGGCAACGTCAATAGATCCGAAACCAGCGTGAACGCCTGGTTTGATATTTTTCCACACCGATATATCCTTTTTATTAGGATCAGCAGGTTCGGGTATAAAATGATTATTTTTTTTATTAGTAAATGAGAGCAATGAAATTGAGAGAATAAGCATTATCCCTACACTGATTTTTTGCATTAATTCAATTTTTAAATATTTTAAAATTGTACATTTCAAGAATAAGATTCAACTTATTTTTATGGTTAAATAAACAAATCATTTTCTTTTATTATCAGAAGCTTTTGACCAAAATGTTTTTTTCATTGGATTCGGAGAAAAAAAGTATTCTTTTAAAGTTGTAGGCTGGTCCATATCTATTAACCCAACTTTTGGAAATTCATTGAGTTTTGGAAAATGAACTGTCTTGAACAAGATGTCCCACACTGGGAAAAAAGCTGCGTAATTTTTATTGTAATGAGGCTCCTCAATTGAATGGTGAATCCTATGGTAATAATTATCTGCAAAAATCAACCTGAAAGACCCTAAACTTACTTTTGAATTCATATGAATAAACTGGCCATAAACAGAAAAAAAAGAGGATAGAATTGCAAGCGTAGGCGTATCAATATGAATCAGAATAGCCAAGGGAAGCGTAATAAAAGGTATTCGGAAAAGCTCTTCAAAAACATGATGATAAGATACAATTGAATTAAGGTTTTTTATGGAATGATGCGTTTTATGAAATTCCCAAAAAAAAGAAATAGTATGCTGCATTCGATGAAACCAATAATAAAAAAAATCGAAAACTAATAAAGAAAGTATAATAAGTGAAGCATTCAGTACTATTGGATTAAGAAATGAATTGGCAGTAAGAGATTTGAATGAAAGATTAAAAATAGGGCCGATAGAACAATAATGAATAAGCTCTACAGAAAACAAGCTAATAAAATAATTGAACTGAATAGAAATTATCCAAAACAATACTCCATTGCGGTGATCCTTACTTAATTCCTCATTGGGAAGTAGTAGCTCAAAAAGTATTAAAGGGAAAACTACAAAAGAAAACCTAATATAAGATCTTAAATTATTAGTTACAAAAGCGGATAGATGTAAGTTTTTTAAATTGTTTCCAAAATAAACTCTCAGCTCGGTACTAGCCTCTACTAGCAAGAGTAAAATCAGAAAAAAAAATAGGTGGTTTTTCAGAAGCGCTATTCTTTTTATTTTTAAAAGATTAAACATAAATAAAAAATCAGTTGAAATGAAATGGATTATTAAGCAATAAATGCAATTTTTTTATAGTATTGACTAATACGTTGTTGAATTAACGATATTAACAAATAAGGTAAAGAGTGATAACGTAAATTTTATTCAATCCTTATCCATATTTCATCAAGGGGGAAATCGACTTCATCGCCGAGTTATTTGCGCTTTATCAGGTAGCAATCAGATTTATTGTTTGATCCTTTCTAAAACCAAGACCCAATCCTGGGGTGAGGGAACATTTTTCTTGAAGCTTACCAGCTTCGAAGCCTTGTCGGCAGCTTTCGCCGAGGCCTTGATTACACCCTGGTCGAACTTCCTACCAGTAGCTGGATCCCAATAATAAACATGCCAGTCGATATCCGGCTCCAGATCCTTGACCTCCGGGCCGGACCAGTTATAGATTCCCCGCTTCGGTTGGTAGATGAACCTGACCTTGCCCGGGATGCCCGAAGCGAAGCAGTCTTTATCAACCCACTCGGGATGCGACTCAAAACCTGACCAGTCATACTGCTCCAAGAGTTTCTTACCAATTCCCAACTGTGTCGAGCCGGGATAGTTCATTGCCTCCTTCCAGGTTGTCCAGTCATAAACCGGATCGATACCCGGGTTTCCTTCCACACTGCCCTGCCAAATGCCAGCTGCACCGTAGGTGTGACCCGCCGCGCCACTCAGCATGAAGCTCCAGAATAGATGGCGTTGCAGGTCCTGAAAATTTGTCTGCATATGCCCTTCGTAACAGGCCTCACCGCAAAGCACCGGTTTGTATGGCTGCTCCGATTGACAAGATTTCATCAAGTCGAGTGATTGCATTGCCGTTTTATAGCCATCGTGGCCAATACCTACCATATCGAAATCAAAAACTACATTATCCTTGATTGCCTGGCGTGGATGCTGCGGAGCATGATACGTAAGCGGATGATGATAAGGATCTGTCTGTTTCAGATATTTCGCTAGTTCCGACCAAGGGCCATATGCATCCTTTACTTCACCGCCAAGAATCCAAACCGTTGGATAGGCACCATAGTGTGCTACCAGATTGCGCCAATGGCGTTTAAAACCTTCAAGGCCAACCTGCTCAAGTGTGCTCTTACCCTGGCCCTGGGGTCGTCCCCAACCGCCAACGATTACAGGCACTATTCCATTATCAACTAGGTGTTTTATGCGACGATCAGCGAATTCAAAATACTTGGGATTCATCACGCTGAAATCGATGGTATCGTAAGGTTTGCCACCTTCATTTTCCCAACGTTCCTCCATCATATTCTCATCTGGATAGGGACCGCAAACTATCTGAACTGCATTGAATCCCTTTGCCTTGCGATCAGCAGTTAACTCCTGAAAACCTTCCCAGGTCATCCTTTTACAAAGATTCTTCCACCAGGTGTCGCCCAGCCAGAGAAAAGGCGTGCCGTCGGCGTGCTCGAAATGGCGATTGTCTTGGGCAACGCGCAGAAAGCCGTGTTTGAGCAGCGGATTGTCGCCCTTGTAGGCCGTAACCGGGAGCGTCTTCTCCTTCCCGTTGAGGCCGGAATTGGACTTATCAGTGCATTCGACACGGTAGGTAAATTTCCCCTGGGTCGGAGGCGCGAATCGGACTGTCCACTTCTTGTCGCCTGCCCAGAAGGCCGGAACCTTCCATTGTTTTTCGCCTAGCCTGAAGATGACATCGACGGCTACTTCTGTGAACGCATTGTTGTATTGTACGCTTGAAGTGAACGAGGTTTCAAAGACGGCCCATTGTTCCGCCGCCAACCTGCCCTCCTGACCATTGACACTAACACAGGTGAATGTTAGCATGACCGGGATGATAAAAAATATAAGTTTTTTCAAATATTTCATTTTGATGCTCATTTTGTGCAGCTGTTTTACGGATGATGAAAGTTTAGATTGGAACCGGCAATTTTCATTCAATTTTTAGATTTTTATCTTTGCAAATACTTAAAAAAATCAAGGTTGAAACACCACCGTCTCCCCATTTTTGCTCCCGTGGTAGGTGTGTTAAAAAAGATCCGACTCTCCGAGGTCGGTGATGACACCTAACTTGGAGTGTAAGTGTTTCGCTTTGATACCAACCACGGAAACAAATCCTTTGCTTGCATTTTTTATAGTAATATAATTCATTTTACTTCAGGTTGGTGAAGACACCGACCTCGGAGTGTAAGTGTTTCGCTTTGATACCTCCAGGTCAGTGAAGACACCTAACTTGGAGTGAAAGTGTTTCGCTTTGATACCTACAGGTCAGTGAAAACTCCGAACTCGGAGTGAAAGTGTTTCGCTTTGATACCAACCACGGAAACAGATTTTCTTCCATGGTTGGTTTACTGTCATTCATTAAAAAACGCTTCCTTCCTCCGTGGTCGGTGTCCTCACCGACCACGTCCTCACCGACCACGTCCTCACCGACCTCGTCCTCCATCAAAATACTTCGCCAAAATGTGTAAGCAAATTATACTCATTTATATCTTGTTCATAAAATATTGCTGACGAAAACCTGTAATCGGCCGGATTGGTGCATAATAGCCAATGGGGCTGCATTGGGTTAAGGTGCATGTAATCTAATTTTTGTGCTGCCATTTCCCTGCAAAAAACTCTTATCGCCAAAGGGTCTCTCAGCCAGATATTATATTGCCTATCTGTGCTTAATACTGCAAATTTTTTCAAATTACCATCATTGCTTGCTTTCATATTGTTTACGAATGTTTTTGCCGTAAACTTTTCAAAGCTATTTTTGGGATACTCTTTGCCATTCATCGCCAATTGTTCCCACATCAGATGAATATGATTGGGCATTATCACGTACCCGTAAATCTTAACCAGCTGCTTTTGTACCAGCCACTGCAGGCTGTTGATGATGATCATTTTGTTTTCATCCGACTTTAGTAAAGGTTGCCATTTATTAATGGTAATCGTCCAAAAATATACTTCATTTAATTCTGTATATGAATTTCGATGGCCTTTGTATTTGAAATCCTTTGCTTGCATTTTTTATAGTAAGATAATTCATTTTACTACAGGTCGGTGAAGACACCGACCTCGGAGTGTAAGTGTTTCGCTTTGATACCTACAGGTCAGTGAAAACTCCGACCTCGGAGTGCAAGTGTTTCGCTTTGATATCAACCACGGAAACAAATCCTTTGCTTGCATTTTTTTATGGTAAAATAATTCATTTT
>CANJAW010000022.1:0-14343 GCA_947472215.1 Chitinophagaceae bacterium | reverse complement strand
TGATGGATATTTCTAACATGCATTGAAATTACACCACAAATTGCTTCAATGTATCAATTCCACCTTATAAATTAGCAGGACTATGCAATACATGTTTATTCCTTTTAGCGATGTATTTACCATAGCCATATCCTATGGCAAAGCCCAGTGGAAAATCAGAAGCCCAATGTACACCATTGTTGACCATGGAAAGGCTTAATAATCCTGCTATGCTATAGCCGAGAGGCTTTATCCAGCGTTTTCGGGGATAATTTTCAGACACGATGGTAATGGCACTTACAAAAGTTGCCAGATGGCCTGATGGAAAGGCATCATAAACCGGCTTATGATTTTGAAAATTACTCATTGTTGGGAATGGTCTCCAGCGTCCACCCGCCACCGTTGCATCCGAAGGGTTTTCCCTTCCAGTACTATATTTAATTAATTGGGTACCTACCCCAAGCGCCAGAAATGATTCCACCAGCTGGCTGGCCGTTTGTAATGCCCTTGGATCTTTTTTGATTTTACCTGCAATGAGAAAACCTGCAGCCATATAAACTACCGATGACCCTTGTCCCAAATTATAAAATGCAGTATTGATATTTTTGGGCCACTTCATTAAAATAGTATTTTTACCAAATAGCTTTACCTGTATCAATGGAGCCAGTGACTCCCTCCCAGCAATACCATGGTTATTTCCAAAGCTTTGAACACCGTTTGTAATGCGTTGGTCAAGTAACAGCAACAATCCAGTAGAGGCCGCTACAACACCCAATTTACATAAATTCTCCTTTTTGAAAGAATGCCCAATATAACCGATTGCATCCGCTGGTATATGGGTAACGAAATCGAATGTTCTAGGTTTTTTACAGGTAAAAGAATCACCGCCCTTTTCAAAATAGATGGGCTGCTTTGAAAGCGAGAAAATACTGTTTCGAGCAACGGGAATTGTATCCACTATGGCTTGAGCGCCAACGAAAAAAGGAAGCAGCATAATTAGCAGACCAACACATTTCTTTATCATAACAAAGCGGGAGTTGGTTTTTTATTTGGATGATATTTTTTATCCATCCATTTTTCCGCTTTATAAGATAGCCAGGCACTCCCTGCTCCTACTACTGCTCCTGCCAGCACATCTGAAGGATAATGAACTCCTTGGTACATTCTTGCATAGCCTACGGTAGCAGCGTACAAATAAGAAGGAACTATTACATACCATTTTGGGAAAAGCAAACTAAGGGAAGTGGCCGTACAAAAAGCAGCAGAAGTATGCCCAGAAGGAAAAGAATAGCTACCTCCTACATCTCTCTTTACTATAAAAGGATACGTTTCAAAAGGTCTATCACGTTGTATAATTCGCTTCATGCCCTGGGTAACAATGCTCGATACGACAAACCCTCCTGCTACATAAAGCGCCTCTTTTTGCAATTGCTTATCATGGTGGATTAAACCAGCAGTAAGCAAGCCCACCGGAGCTGCAATATTGAAAATTGTTACACTTTCTGCGGTTCCCTTAAAGAAATTATTTTTAAAACTAGTTTCCGATTGATTGATTGATTTCAATAGATTAATATCCGCATTTTGCGCCAAAGCATGCAATGAGCAGCAGCTGACAAAGAAAATAATACCTATTTTTTTAAAATACATAGTAATCTAATTGATAATTAAAGACTGCAAGTTAACTGCTTAGATTGGTAAAAATTTGTTTAGCCAGTCAATTCCTCCTTTCTGACAAAAGGAGTAACTACTCAATTTTCATTTTACTATAAAGTTTAATGGAATAGTAACTTTTACACTAAAATTGCGCCCCATATTAAATACCCCCATTCTGCCGGTAACCCTATTTTCGGAGGCATATTTTAATCGGCTCAAATGATTTTGATATGCTACATCTCCTAGATTGCTCCCCACCAAATTTAGGGTAAATAAAGTAACGCCTTTATTGGAAACGAAGTCGGCTCCTAATGCTGTATTTAGTAAGGTATAGGCAGCAGTTGCTGTTTCTGTATTGTAGGCAGAAAAAATGTTTTTCTGAGCAAATGTATTATCTAATTCAAGTTTCATGTAAAAATTTCGAATAGCTTTCTTGTATTTTTTAACATCGACTCTGCATTCGGTAATTAAACGTGGTGCGGGAATAAATGGTAAAAAATTTGAACCCGAAACGGCCTCACTCAAACGTCCGGTAACCAACGAAAATACATTTTGAATATGCAACCAATCCAATGGATGGGGATGAATATCGATAGAAGCTTCCAATCCATAGAGACTGGCTTTTCGTTGATCAAATTTAAATGCATCCAACATTTTTCCATTCACATTCACTATTGAGTCTCCACCCCTGATAGCCTGCAATTTTCTATAAAAAATAAAATTTTGAAAGCTATTATTATAAGCAGCAACTCCTACCGAAATATGTTCGGTATTAAAATCAACGCTGGCATCCAATTGCGTACTAGTTTCACTTTTTAAATGTGCATCCCCATATTCGTAACGAATGGTACCTTCATGTGCCCCGTTGGAAGCAAGTTCGGATATACTAGGCGCCCTAAAACCCCTTGCTAGATTTAATTTAAAAACCAGCTGACTTGTTAATTCAGCGGCCATTCCCACACTCCCGGAGAAATTACCAAAAGATGTATGAAAGCCAGCACCCTTTACATTGATTCCGTCTAATAAATCTTTCGACTGAATACTGCGATTGTCATAACGAGTACCACCACTTACTGTTACTTTATGAATTGTTTTTTTTGTGAAAAAATAAGTACCTATATCAAACAAATGATAATCTGGTATTAACTGTTCCATTCCTTTATTAGCATTTTTTTGGTCCATCCCATTAATCCCAATGGATGTGGTCCAGCCATTGATTTCCTTGTAATGAAATTGTGCGGTATAAGTAATGGTTTTTAAATCGAAGTAGAGGGCGTTTTCCTTAGGATTATCTACATTACCAAATTCCTGTCGCTGATTTTGCTGATAGCCAATATTGAAAGTCAATCGATTTTTTCCTAGTTGAATGCTGTTATCCAGCGCCAATTTATTATGTCTTATGTTTTGATAGGGGATTTGAGAATTGGTACTACTAAAGTCTTCCGCTGAAGCCCTTGCTTCACCGCCACCAACAATCGGTTTTATAAAATATCCTTGAGCGTCCCTTTCGCCCTCTACCAACCCTGCTTTTAAATTAAAACTACTGAATAATAAATGACTGAATCCCCAGCTACCATTGTATCCGGCATAGCCTCCGTAATTATTTTGATTGTATTTTGAATTAAAAACTTTCCCATCATATTTGTTCTGATAATCGGCAGCTGCCAATGTAGAACCATACACATTCCAGTTAATACCTTGTAAATTTCCAGCGATATTTGCATTCAGCGTTCTTGCATGATTGTTAGTCTGGTAATTGGTAAATATATTCGCCTTCACCGTATTGTTTTCGACTGGCACATTGGTGATAATATTAATTACGCCAGCCATTGCATCACTGCCGTAAATAAGCGATGCGGGACCTTTCAAAATTTCCACTTTATTTACACTGGATTCATCAATTTCAATTCCATGCTCATCCCCCCATTGCTGACCTTCTTGGCGAACTCCATCGTTAATGGTCAATACCCGATTATACCCCAATCCACGTATCACCGGTTTTGAGATGGCCGGACCTGTTGACATACTCGATACACCAGGCCGCTTGGCTAGTGCCTCAATGATATTACTCGAAGCGGTTTGCGCCAGATCTTGCTTTCTTAGTACAGCTACTTGAAAAGGTACTTTTTTTAATTGCGTGGCGCCACTTACCCCTGTTACAATTACTGCATTATTTTCCACCACCGATTCGAAAAGAAAATACTCTTTTTTTGTATCGATGAGTAAATTAATATTGTCGACAATGGTGGTATAACCCACATGAGATATTTCCACCAGATGCCTTCCAATAGCAAGACCATTGATTTCGAAATACCCAGCAGCATTGGTAATCGCCCCGGTTTTGATATCTGCCAGATAAACAGAAACGCCTGGCATGGGTGCATTGGTTTTGGCATCTGTTATGGTGCCTGAAAAATTCACTTTTAATAAATCGTGCATCACACTAACAGAAATTAACCCTTTTGCTGTAGCAGGAACTGTTGTAAAACATAGTAAAGCAAGGATGAATAAACCTTGAAATAATTTCATTATGGTAAATTGAAAATGGACCGAAAATAAAAGAAACCACCTCGACATGTGAGGGTAAAAAACTAAGCATTTACGGGAGGCCCCCTCAGCGAAAAGAAAGATGGGCGCTGAGTAAACAGAATACTTGCAAGCGAAGAAGAAAATCCAGCAACTACAATGGGTAGCTGCAAATGCAAATTGCCAGCTGGAATGGCGAAGGCCGATTCAATAACAAAATGGTCGCACTGACAATGAATTCCCTCTTGTACTACTTGAGGATTATCGCTGCTTGCCAATATACCATTCGAATAATCTTTGTGATTGGCGAATGCATCATGCAATAATTGTATGGGTGCATTCCCCACTACAAAAAGCAATAGGAGCAGAAGGGCAGCAATTTTTGATATGAGGTTGTTTTTAAACAAAGTTATAAATTGTAACTATGTTGCAAATTAAATACTTATTTAATAAATAACAGAAAAAATATTTGAACAGCTATTTTTTTGTACATTTATTCATTATGAAAAACCTGACATTTTTAATTGCCGCAGTTCTATTTTCAGGTTTTTTTGCAAGTTGCAAAAAAACAGATTCGGCACCTGCAGCGCCTGACCCTTGCTTAACAACAGTAATTAATCCGCTAGCCAATCTAACACATACTATCACTGGACAATCACTTGGTACCATCACACTCACCGCTCCTATAGGCTCTGACTATATGTACAGTATTGGTGGCACAACCTATCAACCTTCTACCAACTTTTTTAACTTAACTGCGGGAAGTTATACCCTTATAGCAAAAAATGCAGCTGGGTGCTCAGGAAAGATTACCCTCAAAATAAATGGATTGGGAGCAAAATTTTATGCTGTAAGAACCCTGGTTAATGGATATTGCGGCCCCTGTCATTTGAATGGCTCAGTAAGTGGCAGTAAAAATTTTGATGACGACAATTCAATTCTTTCATCTTGGGAAAGGATCAAAATAAGGACGGTGGATGGCAACCCGACATTTATGCCACAAGTAGGGCAACTTACTGCTTTGGACAAACAAAAAATTGTGGATTGGGTAAATGCAGGTCACAAGATTACTGACTAAAAAATTGGTATACCCGCTACAAGATCCCTATCAAGCGGTACACATGGAAGCAACTGATTCCTGAATCCCTTTTTATCTAACTTTCATCATCGGCCTAATTTGCTGGGTAACGCCATTTTGCAATCGGGCATAATATAAACCACTCGGTAAATGAGAAGCATCAAAAGTAATGGATTGCTTAGTAGTACTATCCACTGGATAATCTTTTTCTAACAAGTTTGCGATCAATCTGCCGGTATTATCCATAATCTGTATCAAGGTATGTCCACCATCCGTAGTAAATTCAATGGTGGTAGAATTACTGAAAGGATTTGGATAATTGGTAATCAAACTATTGCCGGAGTTGTTGGGTACAGCCGAATTACACAGACCTGCCTTAATCAATGGTAAATCCTGCAACTGCCCATTGATGGTGGGAGGAAACAAACCCTTCACTGTTTCTTTTGGGATACAGAACCACTTTTCCAGCAAAGTAGAATAGATGCTTCGAAAATCATATTGCATGGGCACATTGTCTCCTACCAAAGCTACCGGCTGAATTGCAGGGTTATCACCTAATACACCTCCCTGGACTGCCTTGCCAAAAACAAACATTGGTGCCGCAGCTCCATGGTCCGTTCCTACACTACTGTTACTTTTAATTCGTCGGCCAAATTCGCTGAAAGTCATACCTACTACCCTATCTTCAATACCCAAATAAACAAGATCATCTTGAAATGCTTTGATAGCACTACTAACCCTTCCAAGTAAAGTAGCATGACCACCAATGGTTGTATCGGTGGTAGTGGTTTGTAAACTATGCGTATCAAATCCACCGGTAGTAACCATATAAACCCTTGTCTTTAATCCACCCTTAATAAGCCTAGCAACAATTTTTAATTGATCGGCCAACGTATTACCGGAGGGGTAAGGATTTTGTACGGTTACTTTTGCATTTGCCGCAGTTATTGATCCTGCATATTGCTGAGTTTGCCTGGCAACATTTCGAATAAAACTCAATTCTTTTCCTGCCTTGGTAGCGGGCACTGGATCACTCGTGCCATTTACCAGTTGATAAAATGAAGATGCACTGGTAATACTCATGGCCATATTAACACTTGGCCCCTGAGAAGCTAATGATGCAGTTGAACCAATCTGAATAGCCAGCGGATCTAACATACTAGTATTGGGATAACCTTTTGGAAAATTTGGATATTCATAATTAAGGTATCTTCCAACCCAACCGGTATATACTTCCTGGTTGCTATTACTAGCCGTCATCCAAATATCAGTAGCCCGAAAATGAGAAAAGTTAGGTTGAGGATAACCTACTGCTTGTATCACTTTTAATTTCGTTTCATTATACATGGATTGAAGGCCCGTCATACTTGGATGGAGGCCCGTATTGGAATATCCATTTAAGGTCAATATTTTATTTTCAGGGATGGCAATATTAGTCCGAGCTGCATTATACAGCCCATAGGTACTAATGGGTATCACCATATTTAAACCATCATTACCACCGGACAGCTGAATGATAACCAACACATGATCGGTATCAGTGCCATTTCCAATTAACGCTTTTACCAACGGGGAATTTTCATTGAAAGCCTTTAAAGAATACCCACTGATAAAAGCTGGCAAGGTAACTGCTACAGATTTTTCTAAAAATTCTCTGCGTTTCATGTGTCTATTTTTATTTTTTAGTCAACTATAAACCAACAATAGTAGTGCCTATGGCTAAGAAAATCGTTTACTTGTAACAGTTTTAAAATAGATTTCTATTTAAAATTATTATAGTACCATTTGAAAAAATTAGCTCAATTGATATTCACTCAAGTTCATCAGATACCTAAACAAATCTTTCAAGCGGGTATTCACAATATTATAATTGGCAACTATCGGATTGGCAATATAATCAGCCCATGCATTTGTCCAATAATAATCATACTGCTGGTTACTTAGCAATAACTGAGTCTTCATTTGCTGCTTCACTTGGGGCGACACACTCATCCGATAAATATACTTGATCGTATCATCAATCAAATCATTTGGATTTCCGGGATTGGGCAAAGTTTTGGCAAACGCAATAAAATCAAATTGCATCTTAAAAGTATTTCTTGTGTAGCCCGAGTTGGTCATGGTATCGGTATACTGATTTCTCTTAGGCAAAGAGTCGGAGGATATCCAAATTTCATGAAACAAAGGTTCTTGATAATATGCGGGCATCCCTGCTACATTTGGAGGGTCATGCAAGTTGAGTCCCTGATTGTTCATTAAGGAATATAAGGTATTCCAATGGCCATAACAAGTATCCCAATCACTTGCCAATGGCATGGTTACAGAAAACTCTCTCATTGCACCAATTACCAAATCAGCCGGTGACTTAATAACACAACCTTGATTGAGTAAATCAAAAAAGTGTTCGCTTTTGAAAAGCGCAGATAAAACGGGTTGGATATCATAATTGCTATTACGAAAAATATCTGCTAGTGGTGCGATTACATTGTTTTCTGTGGTGGCATCAATTTCATAGTACACAAACCAACGATACAACTTTCTTACCATAAATTTGGCAACTTCACCTTGTGCAAAAATCATCGTAAGCAGATCATCCAACTCCATGTCTCCAGCAGTAGCACCTGTTCTGCCGGCAATAAGGGTATTGTTGTAAAATGAAGAAAACTGCTTGCTTACAGCACTGTGTTTGGTGGAATCAAAATAGCTTTGATAAGTTGTAGCATTAATACGCCATCCAGTTAAAGCCTTAGCCGCTTCCTTTACATCCTGCTCAGTATATTGACTAGCCGGGCCTTTGCCAATTGTAAATAACTCCTGTAATTCACGGCCATAATTTTCATCGGGAGCAGTTGAGGTACTTAAATATCCATTCAAATATTTAAGCATGGAAGAATCGATTGTAATAGCCCTTACTAGTTGTTTAAAATTACCCAAACAATACTGACGAATCAGGCTATGCTGCTGGTAAATCCAATTAGCATTGGCAACATCATCCGCCTCATTTCCAAAATGATTAATCCATAGAAAAATCATTTTTTCGCGAATGCTTCTGTCCTGGTTAATCATCACGCCGGTCCACCATTTTTTATAGCTTGCAATACGTTGACTTTGAACGGTACCATCACTGTTGATATCAGTAACCCAGGTGGTTCCTTGCAAGATATTAGTATCCGGCTTAGCTCCTACGGTAGCCGTAGTCAAGTATTCTTTTATTGGGGGTGTGGGGTTAGGAGCGAGTGGAGCAAGTAACTCATCCACCGACTGGCTCATCGTTCGGGTGGAAAAATAATCAACATCCAATTTTTTAGCACCAAACATGGTTCGCTTTAGCAAGTGGATTACTTCATTAGAGGTCCAAGGCCCTGCATAAGGGTTGATGCCACTCATAACCCTGCTGGGCGAAACAGCTTCTACGTCTTCCAATGCAGTCACTGAAGGGTTGGTAAGAAAATCGCTTTCATTCATAGCGCTTTGATATTGGATGTGAGTAAAATAAACTGCTACTAAAAGATTTTTTTTTCAAATTTCTTTTGAGGTATAATTTTTATAAAGTTAAAATCAATAGCATTTACAATCGGTCAGTTTATACTTTAATAAAGTTAGCAGTATTAGTCGATATTTTCAATTATAGCTGCAATTCCTTGTCCTCCTCCTACGCAAGCCGTAACAATTCCGTATTTTTTTTGCAACCTTTTCATATCATTCACCAACTGAATGGTGAGCTTGCAACCGGTACATCCCAATGGATGGCCCAATGCAATGGCTCCCCCATTAATATTTACCCTCGCAGCATCCAATTCTAGCGTACGAATAACTGCCAATGACTGAGAAGCAAATGCCTCGTTGAGTTCAAACAAATCTATCTCATCGAGTCTCATTCCTGCCTGCCTTAATACTTTTGGTATCGCCTCTACTGGACCGATTCCCATTAAACGTGGGTGTACACCCGCACTGGCACAATTTACCAATCTTGCTATTGGCTTCAATCCCAACTCTTGAATCATCCTTTCACTCATAACAATTACAAATGCTGCACCGTCACTGGTTTGAGAACTATTACCTGCTGTAACAGTGCCCCCTAGGGAAAATGCAGGCTTTAATTTAGCCAAGCCTTCCAATGAGGTATCGGCTCTTACTCCCTCATCTGTATCCACGGTATAATTTCTTTTTTGCTTTTTCCCTTTGGCATCCAAATACACTTCTTCAATTTCAATAGGAAGTATTCCTGATTTGAAATACCCTTCCTTAATGGCATTGCCGGCTTTTAGATGGCTTTGGTAACTGAATGCATCCTGGTCTTCCCTACTCACCTTGTATTCACTGGCTACCGCTTCTGCAGTTAATCCCATGCCGACATAATAATCCGGGTTGTCTTTGGCAATAGAATAGGCAGGTGAAGTCTTCCAGCCTGCCGTTGGCACCATACTCATACTTTCTACCCCACCAGCGATGATACATTCCGCCATACCAGTCCTGATTTTTGCTGTTGCAATGGCAATACTTTCCAATCCGCTAGCGCAATACCGATTGATAGTAATACCCGGAGCATGGATTCCTATCGCTTGGGCAGAAATCATTCGCCCTACCTGTAACCCTTGTTCCGCCTCAGGAACTGCATTGCCAACAATTACATCATCAATTCGCTTTACATCCAACTGGGGTACACTCGCTAACAATCCCCTGATCAGGTCAATAGCCAGGTCATCGGGCCTCGTAAACCTAAAAGCTCCCTTTTTACTTTTGGTAACGGCTGTCCGAAATCCCGCTACTATATAAGCTTCCTGCATATGCTATAATTTGATGGTTTTGAAATGATGCCAATTCGGGCTATGTGCTAATAGTTGTTTATGCAACTTTCTATACCAAAGTTATAAATTCTAAGGGAAAACAAAAAACTGATTCCAGTAACCTAATTTTGCACCAATATGTACACAATTATTCGAACCATTTTATTTGCTTTTAACCCGGAATGGGTGCATTATTTTTCAATGAACGGATTGAAATTTCTATGTAAGCTTCCCTTCGGAAAAACCCTTTTAACAGCTACTTTCAAAGCTTCAGGAGATCATTTACGAACCAACTGCATTGGAATTAGCTTCCCCAACCCCGTTGGCCTGGGTGCCGGATTTGATAAAAATGCCCGATACCTCAATGAACTAGAAGCATTGGGATTTGGATTTGTTGAAATTGGTACTGTTACCCCTGTGGCACAGGCTGGTAATGACAAACCAAGACTATTTCGACTGCCAAAAGATAAAGCCCTGATTAATCGGATGGGATTTAACAATGATGGGGTGGAGGTAATTAAGGAGCGTCTTCGGAAATGGAACCTGCTGGTAGCAAAAAAAAATCATACCTCAAATAACCAGCGGCTGATTGTGGGTGGCAATATTGGAAAAAATAAAATAACTCCCAATGAAGATGCCTGGAGGGATTATGTAATTTGCTTCAATGCATTGCATGACTTCGTAGATTATTTTGTTGTAAATGTGAGTTCTCCCAACACCCCTGGTTTGAGAGCGTTGCAAGAGAAAGAATCTTTGAGGAAAATTTTAACGGAATTACAAAATCAAAATAAACAATTTAAAATCCAAAAACCGATTTTATTAAAAATTGCTCCAGACCTTACTGTTGAACAAATAGATGATGTAATTGCGCTGGCAATGGAAATAAAACTGGATGGACTTGTTGCAGCCAATACCACTATTAGCAGAACCCAACTATTAACATCCGATGCCCAACTAGAAACCATTGGTGCCGGTGGTTTGAGCGGTCAGCCAGTAAAACAAAAAAGTACTGCAATCGTTCTATACATTCATGAAAAAACGAACGGCCAACTTCCTATTATTGGAAGTGGAGGTGTCTTTACTGGTGCCGATGCTCAAGAAAAACTTGCTGCGGGTGCCAGTTTGGTGCAACTATGGACCGGTTTTGTATATGAAGGACCTTCCATTGTAAAAAAAATATGCAGGTATCTAACGAAAAATTAATTAGCTGTGTCTTTGGTCAATGGAAGGGCTTCGAGCGGAATAAAAAATATAGCTTTCTTAAAAAAGAATCAACGTAATTTTTTAAACATTATTTTTGCAACATGGATTATTTATTTACCTCAGAGAGTTTGATTAGCTTTTTTATTTTAGTGGTACTAGAAGTGGTGCTGGGAATTGACAATGTAATTTTTGTAAGCATTATTCTAAACCGGCTTCAAAAAAAAACAGACCAATTAAAAGCCCGCCGCTTATGGATGATTACCGGTATTTTATCCCGCAGTTTACTTCTGATGGGCCTCGGATGGCTACTTTCCCAAAAAGGAAAATCAGTGATTACTATATTTGATAAAGGATTCGATTTGGCCAGTATCGTAATGTTGCTGGGTGGTCTTTTTTTAATCTATAAATCGGTAAGGGAGATTCATGAAAAACTAGAGGGAGAAGACCCCAACGGAAACATTCAAACTAAAAAAGGCATTGGAATAAGTAAGGCTATCGGTCAAATCATTTTGATTGATGCTGTATTTTCATTTGATAGTATTATTACAGCCGGTGGCACAGCAAAACATGTTGAAATAATGATAGCAGCCGTTGTAATTGCCATGATGGTGATGTTTTTATTCAGTCCAAAAATTGCTGCATTTATTCACCAGCACCCTACCCTAAAAATGCTGGCACTATCTTTTTTGGTAATGATTGGATTGAGTTTAATCATGGAAGGATGGGACTCGGAAACTGCAGAAAAAATGCAGCTTAAAAATTATATCTATTTCGGAATGGCCTTTTCTTTTATCGTTGAATTACTCAATATGACTATGATAAAAAAAGTCGCTAAAAAAAGATTGGTACTATTAAATGAACCGATGCTTGAAGAAAGCTCCGAAGAAAAAGTGACTACTGAAAAATAAAGTTGGACCCTTATCAATTCGAAATTCGGTAAAGGCTTTTGAATCTATTCTACCATTACCAACAGGGTGGCAGCTACCACCCCCGCTGTTTCTGTTCGCAGCCTAGTATTGCCCAATGCCACCGGAATGAAATTATTTTGTAAAGCCATCGCTATTTCGCCTGTTGTAAAATCACCTTCCGGACCAATGAGAATGGCCGATTCCACAAATGGCTGACAGGAATGCAATTGAATTTTAGACTCCGAATTTTCGCAATGCGCAATAAATTTTTTATCCGCCTCCAAATGTTTTACAAAAGCAGCAAAATTTGTTGGCTCCTGTAGAATGGGTAACCAGCTTTGTTGAGACTGCAACATGGCACTGATCAAAATGCTTTTCATTCGCTCAAACTTAAACACAGTTTTTTCTGTTCGCTCGCAAATAAGCGGTACAATTTTGAAAATACCAATCTCAGTTGCCTTTTCCAAAAACCATTCGAAACGATGATTATTTTTTATCAGAGAGATAGCAAGGGTTGCATTACTTGCAGAACGTTGAATAGAGGTTATTTTCAAAATCCGAACAGAACATTTTTTTCTATTGTTATCAGTTATTTCAGCAGTATATATATCCCCCTTTCCATTGGTAAGCTGCAACTGCTCTGTATTTTGCATGCGAAGCACTTGCACGATATGCTTACTGGTATCCTCATCCAGCACCACACTAGTAGTGGCAGAATGTAAATCTTCTTTATAAAAAAAAGGAAGTGGCATAAAGAGGGGAGATTGAAAGATTAAGCGAATGCTTCATTCTCCATTTTATAATTTTCAATTTATTAAAATGGTGTATCCTCATCATAGGCACTATCATTCATCTTGCTCCCTTTTTGGATATACAACTTGGCTCCGCCATCCTCCTCACTTTTAAATGACTTAAAGTTACTCCCCGGAGTACCTCCCCCATAATCGCTGCCGACTTCCACATCCTCAATAAACTTTTGGATATGCAGCAAGGCTTTTAATTTGATGGTATCTAAACTACCATTCCGGTGTTTGGCTATTTTTACATACGTTTCACCCTTGTTGCTTTCACCCATTTCATTGGCAGTAATATCGTAATATTCTGGACGGTACAAGAACATCACCATATCGGCATCCTGTTCAATAGCTCCCGATTCCCTCAAATCACTCAACTGCGGAATCTTAGCCCCTTCTTTTCTTTTTTCTACTTCCCGACTTAACTGCGACAAGGCAATGATAGGAACCTTTAATTCTTTGGCAAGCCCTTTCAAATCTCTCGAAATTTTACTAATTTCTTGCTCCCGATTTCCATTCTTATTATCTCCGCCGCCGCTCATCAACTGGAGGTAATCTATGATGATTAGTCCGATATCATGCTTATTTTTTAACCTACGGCATTTAGCTCTTAACTCAAAAATATTCAATGCCGCCGTATCATCAATATAAATTGGCGCATTGCTCAAGCGCTCAATTCCCCGCTTGTACAACTGCTTCATTTCATGTTCTTCCAACTTACCTCGAGTGATTTTTTCCAACCATATTTCGCTCTCAGCACTTAATATACGCTGTACCAATTGGCTAGAACTCATCTCCAAACTAAAAAACACTACTGGAGTGGGTTTGGTTGGATGAAGTGCTGCACTACGGGCTAAATTTAAGGCAAATGCTGTTTTACCCACAGAAGGCCTAGCTGCTAACACAATCAAATCAGTTTGCTGCCATCCGTAAGTCAATTTATCCAGTGAAGGAAAGCCGCTTGGAACTCCAGTAATATCCTCATCCTTATTACGCATATCTTCTATTCGCTGAATCGTCTTCACTAATACCGTATTGATATCCTCAAATGCACTTCTTAAGTGATTATTGGTGATTTCAAACAACTTACTTTCTGCATCATCGAGCAAATCAAATACATCCGTAGTATCCTCATAGGCATCGCCGATAATTTCACCGCTAATACGAATTAATTCCCGCTGGATAAATTTTTGTAAAACAATTCTAGCGTGAGCCTCAATGTTGGCCGATGATACTACTGCATTGGTTAATTTGGAAACATAATAAGGGCCTCCCACGAGTTCAAGCTCTCCTTTTAGCTTTAATTCCTCCACCACAGTTAATAAATCAATCGGCAAACTTTTATCTGCCAACGACTTCATGGCTTTAAAAATACTCTGGTGAGCTTCTGCATAAAAACACTCGGGCTTTAAAAT
>CANJAW010000021.1:0-14568 GCA_947472215.1 Chitinophagaceae bacterium | reverse complement strand
ATTTATAGCCTACTGTTTGAACCTGACTTAAAATGTAGCCCCCTCCTTAAAAAAGGAAAATGGATGGTATAAAAAAAGTCGGCAAGTAAACTTGCCGACTTTTTTATATTATTTTCAAAAACAGTGCTAAAGCCCGCTGTTTTATAAGGTTATTTTTTGGTATAGGTATGTGTTCCCACCTCTTCAATTCCACCATTTAGCCAAACAGTATAGGTTCCCACCATTTTACCGGTTGCAGGAGTGATGGTGCCTGATTCTTGGCCTTCCCACCCACCACCAAAATTGGTTTTTACCATCGTATAGGTATTGGCTGTGAAATTAAGTGTGAAGGTTGCAGGCCATGAATTCCACCAAGCACTACACTTTAAGGTAGTAGCAGTTAATTTTGAAAATGCTACTGGATAAGAGTACGCTTCTGCAGGCTCGTCGCAATTATAACTCCCCACGAATATGCCAATTGGTTCAAATATGGTAAAGCTCCAAGTAGGTCCGTAAGTAACTACTCCATTGGCATCCTTCATGGTAACTTTCCAATAATAGGTTTTGCCTTCCACAACAGGAACATTTAATGTTAACCCAACATTACCTGCTTTATACAACGGTGGAGTAGACTCTGTACCGAAATAAACATCTGCTACTGGAGAATCTCCATCAGCGTCGGTGGTGGCCCATTTTAAATCGATGGTAGTAGTAGTTATTTTATTGGATGAAGCATCAAGTGGGGCTACAACAGTTGGTTCAGTAAAAGCGGCGTACTTTTTAAACCCAGTAACGCTTTCCTTAGTACAACTTTGCAATACAAATACAGCCAGAAGGATGGGTAGTATTGCTAAATTTAAATTTATTCTTTTCATATTTAATGTGTTTGATAATGAAACATTTGATTCATTGCAGAGAACTTTACATTTCTCTAATAAATACTAAAAACTAAAGCCTAGTTAATACTTCATACATAATACGATCACCAGCCGAACTACTATAATAGCAATTCAACACGAATTTTTTAGCAACTGGATTGTAATAGTTAATGGTAAGATCTGCAGGTTTTAAAGTAGGATCCCCTGTCCATGTAGTCCACATACCTCCCACCGAAGTACCAGAACCCGGATCAATTGGGGTAGCAATCACTTTATAACAAGTTACTCCTCCCACTACCACCGTATTAGCCGTAACCTCAATGGTTACATCATAAGAAAAGTAATTTCCAAATCCATTTTTTCTAACAGTCTTACAGTCGAAAGTAGAGAATGGTTCTATAGTGCCCGCACTGATTGGCTCAGTTGCATTACCCGGACGGATTCTGTAACCCACGGCAGAATAATCTCCTGCATAAGGATTTGAAATTGGTAATGACAATAAATAAGACTTCATATTGCCTGCAATGGTTACATCCTTACCGGAGGCTGTTTTGGCAGATACAATAGAAAAGGCTGTCATAAACTTATCGCAAGCATTGAGGGTTTCAGCTCCCCAAACTTTAGCTTGGGCCGTTGCATTCCTCGTTCCTTTAGCGATTACCAAGGTGGTGGTAACTACCTGTGAAGTTGGGAATGTTTTATAGGCAGTAGCGTGATCTGTATTATACTTAGTAATAGCGGCATTATCTACTGCTAGCGTAAGGGTAATGTCTTCCGTAGGAAGCTCATCCGTAGCAATGTTTACCAAAAAAGAAACCGCCACATCACCCGCTACAGGCAGAAGTGCCTTTTGTTGCAAAGTGTAGTCTACAACAGTTGCATACATTTTTCCGGCCACACCATCTGTCCAGTAATCTCCCACTTTGTCCTTTAAGCAAGAACTAAGTAAGCCAATCAGGGCAACGAATGTAACAAAAATGGTTATTTTATTTTTCATACTTTAACTTTTAAATTGAAATGAATGATTCATTAACGATTTTGCCAGAAAATTTTAGAAGTAAAGGCATTGATTGCCCCCACTGCCACCAGATTGTCATTGTTTACTGAAATCTCACGCTGAGGATAAAGTAACCGAACTGGAGGTGTTGGATTGGAGACATTGGGATCTTTACTAAAAGTCAAAAAAGTAGGCCTTCCTGATCTTCTATAATCAGTCCAAATTTCAACTGGAGCAATACCATTTAAAGAAATCCATTTTTGATCTAGAATCAAGTTAACCTTGTTAGGAGCCATATCATAATTAACGGACGATTTTGCTATTAACAAATAAGCGTCCGCTTGAGCAGAAGTTAATCCCATATAAATAAAGGATTGGGTGATAGCAGCTGTATACAATGTTTTTCCAACACCTGTTATAAAGCCTCTTTCTGCAGCTTCTGCCTGAATGAACAAACTTTCAAGATCTGTTAAAAGTGGAGCAGCTCTGTTATAAGTACCAATCATATATCCTGCACTTCCAGAAACAAAACCTAGCTTAGAAGTAACAGCAGCAGCTAGTGGAGCAGGGGTGGTGACACCCAATACGTTTCCAGCAAAACTTGAACCACTATACGGATTGAAAAACCTTCCAATACGAGGATCAGGTATGCCGTTCATAAAATCTACCACATCTTTACCAGCATTGTAATAACCAACTCCATCACTTTGGGAAGAACCATCTGCCTTATAAAAAGTTTCAAAAAAAGGATTCATTTTGCCAGCAGAACTAGAGTAACCCGGATTTGACAATGCACCCTCGCCAGCACCAAGGTATCCAACCGAAGCAGTAGTAGCAATGGCAGTTTTGATATAAGCATCGCGACTAGCCATACCAGATTGGTGAACCAATAATCTCAATTTCAAGGTATTGGCAAATTTTGCCCATTTGGTCATATCTCCTGCATAAACGATATCACTTGCAGAAGTGATCTCATTTGCATCTGCAGGCTTATTTTGAATCAACTTGATGGCTGCATCTAATTTAACCACTAGATCTTCATAAATTGTTTTTTGATCATCATACTTAGGTTTTAGGATCCCATCATTGGTTCTGAAAGCTTCTGAGTAGGGAACATTACCCCAGCAATCAACCAAATTTTGCATGAGGTATACTTTCATTATCATCGCAATGGCCAAATAACTAGCATTCTTAGAATCAGTAGAGGCTTTTTCAATTTCAACCAAGTTTTGACCAATGGTATAGCTTGAATTGAAAGTGCCTTGATAAGAACTATTCAATAGTCTGTATTGGGCTAAACTCGATGGCTGTGAATAACCAGAGCTGATAGACCAGAGACCATGCCATAAATAAACGAATTCAAAATTTCGCGGATTATTCATGTTAGCGGCTATGCCGTTGAGGGCCGAAGGTAAAAGAAGCTTTGGCGGAACAGCAGAGGCGTTGTTGGGGTTTATTTCATTTACACCGACAAATTTAGCGCAAGAGCTTCCTAAAAGTACCAATGAAAATAAAACCGGTAATAATATCTTATTCATCTTTTTTGAATTTTAAATTTTAGAAAGTAAGTTTTACACTAAAGCCATATACTCTGGTTGGAGGTGTTTGGTCTTCTGTAGTAACACCAACCGCATTAGTAGTTACCGCCTGGTTGTTAAACTCAGGATCTGTCCAAACATTGGTAACAGGACGTAACATCAGTAGATTTCTTCCAACCAAGCTGATTTGCGCCATTTTGATTACATTACTATGTAAAAGCTTTTGAATCGGCACTTCATAACTCAAGGCAACCTCTCTTAATTTCCAGAAAGCTGCACTAGTAACATAAGCCCTATCCGTATTATGGTAATCAGAGTTTACCCAAAACTGACGGGAAGCTTGTGCAACCAACGCCGTAGTGTTGGGAGTGAAAACACCCGGAGAAGTTTGGATGACCGATTCTGGTATGATGAAAGATTGACGTCCGTTAAGAGCAGAATGCTCTGAAGTACCCGTAAAGTCAAGTGCATTACCTACTAAATTATTGATCACATTACCACCGCGGTATTCAGCAACCGCTGATAAACTCAATCCCTTGTAACTTAAGTCCGTAGCAACACCCAAAATATGGTTAGGATTACCATGACCTACTTGCTGTAAGGCTGTATTTTTAGAAGGCAACCCTGTTATAGCATCAACGATAATGTGTCCGCTTGGGTCCCTGTTTACATCCGTAACCTTGATGGCAGGAAATTGCTGCCCTACTGTGATATAAGAAGAGGAGGCTATTGGAATTTCATCCAGACCAGTAATGATTGATACAACTTTTGACTGAATGTAAGAGTAGTTAACGGAAGCGTTCCATTGAATTTTACCCAAATGAAGCAAAGGAGTAAACTTAAGATCAAGCTCGATCCCCTTGTTTTCCAATTCACCAGCATTGATTAATGCACTATAATAACCGGTTGATGCAGAGATAGTGGCTGGTATGGTTTGATCTTTGGTCAACGTTTTGAAAATATTCGCTTCCAAACTGATTCTGTTTTTCAAAAAGCTCAATTCTGTCCCAATTTCAATTTCATTGGTTTTTTCAGGTTTCAGCAATGGATTACTTAAAGTAGTGCTCAAAGCAAAACCTGAAGTGCTACCATAAGGGAAGCCTGAAGCAGTAGGATAAGAAGGTAAAGTGCCATACCAATCAGTCAAAGCGATTTGACCAGTTTGTGACCAACCTCCCCTAATCTTTGCAAAAGAAAGGAAGTTGTTTTTAACAATTGCAGGGAACATATCGGAAAGGATTAAACTCGCATCTATTGCAGGATAATAGAAAGAACGATTTGCCTTTGTTAATCTTGAATCCTGGTCATTTCTTCCTGAAAAATGCAAATACGCATAATTTTTATACCCTAAGGTAACATCCGCAAATAAAGCAAAGTTACTGCGCTCCGAAGTAGATTGAGATACACTCGGCTCACCCACGCGATTGCTGATGTTATAAAAATTAGGAATTACCAAGGAACTTGCTCCATCATAACTTGACTCATTTTTTGAAGAATATACAGAGTTTCCTACAACTGCTTTTAGACTGATATTGCCAAATTTCTTATCCACTGTTCCGATGAAGTCATTGGTTAAAACCATTGTCTGCCTCATTTGGTCACTTGAGTTGCCTGTATAAGGAGATAGCCCCCCCATATGGCCTTGGCTCCAAGGATCCGAATGAGAATAGCTACTGTATATAGCCTCATCCTTGTAATTATGGTTATTGATTGTATTAAAAATAATTCCAGAACGGTTAGAGAATTCAAGCCATTTGAAAGGACGTAACTTAAGGTTTACTGAACCTAACACATCATCACGCTTTTGATTATTACGTGCATGCTTGATTTGCCAATATGGATTCGGGTAATAGGCATTAAAATAGCCATCCAAAGTAGCGAATGGATTATTAACGATATCCTTGTAATTTGTTATAGGTACATGAGGTGGTGTGTTCAATACATTCCAATAAACCCCTCTACCTTGATACATATCCCCACCTGAAACGCTAGTAGTAGTTTGAGTAAAGCTCATTGTATAATCAGCCGAGAAGATACCATAGGTTCTTCCTCCTGCCATACGGGCACCTGTTCTGCGGTTTTTATCGGCAGGTATTGTTCCAGTAGTCTTAACATCCTGTACAGAAAGATAGAAATTACTTTTTTCATCTCCACTACTTACTGATACATCATTTTGAATGGATACACCGGTATTGAAGAAATCTTTCTTTTGGTTTTTAACATTGCTATAAGGAACCATTTGATAAGTGCCATCCACCAACTTTCCTCCCAATATCACCATTTGGCCATTAAATTCAGGGCCAAAAGTCTGGTTTTCATAAGATGTATAAGGGTCTGTATTCCGATCTTTTCCAATCCACATAGTGTAATTTGGATCAGAATTGGTTAGCGTTTCTCCAGAACCAGCACCAAACCTTGTTTGTAATTTTGGTAAATACGAGATTTGCTCCAAGGTAACCACATTGCTAACCTTTACAGTTAACTTGCCCTTTTCACCCCTCTTAGTAGTAACAATCACTACCCCATTGGAAGCGTCGTTACCATATAATGCAGATGCTGAAGAGCCTTTCAATATATTAACACTTTCGATATCATTTGGATTCACTGAGTTTAGATAGGTAGCACTTACCGGCACCCCGTCTAATACAACCAATGCTTGGTTACTTGCCAAGAAATGTCGATTACCCCTTAAAGTGATTTTAGTGTCTGGATTAACCCCATTATTGATGGTATTAATCTGTAAACCAGAAACTTTACCTACCATTCCATTCATAACGTTGGAAGCGGCACCACGAGTCAACTCGGAGTTGGAGAGTTTGGCACTTGCTATACCCATTTCCCGGGGTTTTCTTTTGATTCCAAAAGCGGTAACCACCACTTCTTCAACAGCAACGGCTTGCGCCTTGAGTTTGAAGATATACATGTTTGACCGGGAAATTGGCATTTCGATAGAAGCAGTTCCTACAAAAGACACCTTTAATACTTTCGCATCGGTAGGTATTTTGATGGTAAACTTTCCATTTACATCTGTAAGTGTACCAATGCTCGTTCCTACAACAGATACAGAAGCCATTGAAATGGAACTCCCATCTTCTGCCGAAGTCACAATACCTTTAAGTTCTCTGGTTTGTGCAAATAGCACTTGTACCCCCATGAACCCAAGAAAAGCAAACAATAAAGAAATTTTTTTCATAATTATTTAGTATTTGTACTGATAAAAAATGCCAAAAAGCAATCTTCGATTGCGTTAAGGAATTTGAAGAATTAATAACAAATTATAAAAGAGGAGTTAATTATTTGTTAATGAAGAATTAAAATTTATTAAAAATAATTACCTAAAGGAACACTTTCCTTTGGTAATTAAAAAATAAATATTATTTTTTTTATGTAATTTATATTGTAAAGTCAAAAGGCAATTTTTCAGCATCCTCTATAAATCACGTTTTTGTTAACTATTTTTTAACAAAAGAGACAATAGGCGCTATAGTAATGAAGGAATAAGCCTACTAAGTAAGATTAAGCAAATATTAAAACATAGTGCATATTAATTTAATACGAATGTCTGTTTAATGATTTTGGGGCTAAAATACTTAAAATCTAAACTGTAGGCGGCAGGTAAACACATTATCCAATAGGTCGGATGTATAGCCAGAAAGCAGTGTTTTTTCATTGGTGACTTTATCGTACCACAACATCAATTTGACATTCTCCGAAATATAATTAATATAGCCAAATCCCAACGTGCTATACTTAATATTAGCAGCGTTGATATTGCTACCTGATTTGCCGATATCTGATCCGCTTACAATCGTATTGGGATCATACCAGTCATATTTAATGCCAAGCTGGTGATGTGTATTGCCCAGGTGTTGTAAAAAATACAAATATCCGCCGCTGAAATTTCTTACATAATATCCATCGGTGCCAGTAAATAATGTACCGGGGGTTTCGCTACTGGTTGCACTGGCAGACTGTTTGCCTGCCATCCATTCAACCCTACATTCAGTAAAACCATTACGATTTTTAATTTTTACTTGACCGTCAACACTAAAATACTTTCTAGGAGCCAATTTGCCCACATTAGCAACAGAAGAGTCAAGCACAAAGTTTTGATTGCCTGCAATTCCATTAGCTCTGTAAACATATTGGGTGCTTTGGATTAAACCACCATATAATATTGAAGTAGAGGCGCTTACCGTAAGCTTTTTACTTATTGCCTGCGGTTTTAGGGAAATTCTCCCAATAAAATCCTTGTGACTGTCATAATCGGTAGTAGAGGAAAGCCCAGGGCCATTAAAAAAACCTAGGTCAGCTTTTAAAAATTTAAGCGGACAATTTTTCTTCCGCGAATCGATGGTAACCATTGCACCTAAATCTCTCTCTGTTTTCATTAATAGCTGGCTCATTCGACCCCGCTCTGGACTTTCCCTGTCAGAACTAGATAAATTTAATTCATAACTAAAAGGACGGGCAAACAAACCAGTAGTAAAAGCAAAGAGCTGGAACTTGTTTTCAAAAACTCTACCCCAAACATCTCTCACATTGACACCTCTTTCAGTTGCGTCAAACTGAAAAACAAACTGCAAGGAGGGACCACCGGAAGCTTTTGGAAAATGAATGTAATCAAACCTTACCCTAGCCCTTCGCAACATAAAACGGTCGCTACTATTAGGTGAAAAATCCCCTCCCGAAAACCCCTTAGCCCCCTTGGAAGAGGATATTTGAAATTGAGGTTGAATGTAGCCTGACAATCTTATATTATCAAAACGATTGTAGAGCGATAACATCCCTTTACCGATGTCTTTTGAAGTATCTACCATGTCCATCAAATACTGGGCATGAAGAAAATGGGATAGGAATATGGTTAAAATCAACAAGGATATTTTTTTCATATACCTATCTTTTTACAAAGAAATGCCAATTTAATGTTATTCTATTGTTACCAAATTGTTACCTTTTATAAATAGCCTCTTTAATTTTTATGAATCCCCAAACTTTGCTAAAAATTCAAACTTATGGCAGGTCTCAATTCAATTTTCAAGATATTTCTACCCAAGGATCGGGTATTTTTTCAGCTATTTGAAAATGTAGCGGAAGAACTAGTAAAAATGGGTGAAAAATTAAAAGAAATGGTCAACGAACCCGACTTTGACAAAAGAGCCCAGCTGATTCACGAAATAGAAGATATGGAGCATGTAAATGACGATTACACCCATAATATATTCATTGAACTCGGTAAAAACTTCATCACCCCATTTGACAGAGAGGATATTCATTATTTGGCTTCCGCACTAGATGATATTGCTGATTACATTTATTCTTCTGCTAAAAAAATTAATTTTTACCACGTTAATCCCAATGATACCGGTATTAAAAAAATGGCCGAATTAATTGCTGTTGGTTGTGTACAAATTCACAAGGCGGTTACCGAATTGCGCAATATGAAAAACATGCGCCAGATAACCGATGCACTAGTTGCCATCAACAGCATCGAAAACCAAGCGGATGACATCTTTGATATGAGTATCGAACGCTTATTCGCAACCGAACCCGATGCAAAGGAGGTGATTAAAAAAAGAGAGATTTATCAAGTAATGGAAATTGTTACCGATAAATGTGAAGATGCTGCCAATGTGATTGAATCCATTATTGTTAAATACGCTTAACCTAACTAGCCGGTTATCAAATTTATCTTATGACGCTCCTTATTGTTATCGTTGTTTTGGCCCTGATATTTGATTACATCAATGGATTCCACGATGCGGCTAATTCGATTGCCACTATTGTTTCTACCAAGGTATTAACCCCTTACCAGGCAGTTGTTTGGGCTGCCTTTTTCAACTTTGTAGCCTATTTTATTTTTAAGGACCACGCAGTGGCCAATACTATTGGAAAAACAGTTCATCAGGAATTTATAACCCTTCCAGTAATTCTATCGGGATTGATTGCTGCTATAATATGGAACTTGCTTACCTGGTGGTACGGTATTCCATCTTCCTCCTCCCACACCTTAATTGGTGGATTTGCAGGGGCGGCCATTACCCATGCCTTCTTAACCAAGGGCTTTACTGGTATTGGTAATATAGTTGAGCTAAAAAAGATTACCCAAATTGTACTATTCATTTTCCTCGCACCACTGATAGGTATGGTTGTATCCATCTACATCACTGTGATTACCATTATGCGCAATACCTGGGCTAAAATTGGGCTGATTGTACTAACCGGTATTGGTACCTGGTTTTTGTTTGCCCATTTTGAGCAAACCAAATTGCAAGAAAATTTGGTAAAATACTACAAAGTTGACCAACTTAAAAAAGAGCAAGAAACCGACCCTGCCAAAACTGCGGCTTACAGTTCCGCAGTTGCAAAAGTAGCTGCCGCAACCCCCTTGCTAGGCGATTACAAATCACTTGGCGCAACTAGACTTGCAGAAGAAATTAAAGCTACGGTAGATAGCAAAGTGGATACTGCCAAGTTATCAACAGCACTTGAAAAAGCAGATAATTCTGTCATAATAAATGGGATTTTGGGAATGATGTTCATTTTCATTTGTGCCTACTTGTACTCGGAGAAAGTGAAATCACCTAATGCCTACCGCACAGCCAATATGTTTAAAAAATTGCAGTTGATTTCCTCCGGCGCATTCAGTATTGGACATGGTGGAAATGATGCCCAGAAGGTAATGGGTATCATCGGAGCAGCCTTTGTAGCCTATAATAGCACCAAATATCCCGATGTAGGGGCGGCCCTCAAGGACCTAACTTGGGTTCCGATTGCCTGTTATACTGCCATCGGCCTTGGCACCATGAGTGGTGGCTGGAAGATTGTAAAAACAATGGGCACCAAGATAACTAAAGTGACTCCGCTAGAAGGAGTAGCGGCTGAAACGTCCGGCGCACTTACCTTGTTTATGACCGAACAAATGGGTATCCCGGTAAGCACCACGCATACAATTACCGGGGCCATTATAGGAGTAGGTGCCACCAAGCGCCTTAGCGCTGTAAGATGGGGTGTTACCGTAAGCCTCCTCTGGGCATGGGTACTCACTATCCCCATAAGCGCCTTGCTGGCGGCAATAGTTTACTTTATTACCACTTTTTTTATAAATTAATTTGTATACTCCTTTTTTTAAAATCACTCACCCTAAATGAGTGATTTTTTATTTTGGTCCAAAACAAATAGTAAATTTGTAAAAATAATACTACATGGAAGCAATGAATGCTATTGCTAAAAGAATGAAGACAGGGAAATACAAAATTGATCTGCCCATTGATAATAATGCTGCAGAAATTGCAGTGATTGATATTGTTGAGATTGATAAAAAAGAAAAAAAGCATTGCCGATTTTGCAGGTAAAATGAAAACTACTATTGATTGGCTAGCCTATCAAAAAAAAATAAGAAATGAGTGGAGCTAAATTTTTACTTGATACGAATGCAGTTAGGCTTTTTCTTGATGACAAAAATATAATCTACCATTTCAATTAATCCCTACATGAGCAAAATTTTAGTAACCGGAGGCTGCGGATACATCGGTGTTCACACCATCGTAGACCTGGTACAAAATGGATATGAAGTAATTTCTGTTGACAATAATTCTAGAAGCAATGCTGCCATTTTGGATGGGGCAGCGCAGATTATTGGAAAACCAATCAAAAACTATTCGGTAGATCTCTGCAATTTATCAGATACAGAAAATATTTTTGAGGAAAATAACGACATCACCGGTATTATCCATTTTGCGGCCTACAAGTCCGTGGGTGAGTCGGTAGAAAAACCACTAATGTACTTTGAAAATAACCTTGTTTCACTAGTCAATATTTTAAAGTGTGCTGCAAAATACGATGTACCGAATTTTGTATTTTCCTCCTCTTGTACAGTGTATGGTAGTCCGGATACCATTCCCGTTACAGAGCAAACTCCCCAAAAACCTGCTGAATCACCCTATGGCGCTACCAAGCAAATGGGTGAAGTGATTGTAACGGACACAGTAAGGAGTTACCCGATACAAGCCATTTTGCTACGATATTTTAACCCAGTAGGAGCGCATCCCTCTTCCTTAATTGGAGAAATACCTTTGGGCAGACCCGCCAATCTGGTGCCAGCTATTACCCAAACGGCCATTGGTAAACTACCCACCATGCAAGTATTGGGTACCGATTATCCTACACGGGATGGCAGTTGTGTGCGCGACTATATACATGTAGGTGACATTGCACATGCACACACCTTGGCGCTTAATTTATTGATTGATAAAAAAACAACCGCCAACCCCGAGATATTTAACTTAGGCTCAGGTGATGGTTATACGGTACTAGAAGTAATTGAAGCTTTCGAAAAAACAAGTGGTATAAAATTGAACTATACCATTGGTCCCCGCAGGGCTGGGGATGTAGTAGCCATCTTTGCCAACAACAACAAGGCAAAAAATGAATTGGGCTGGACGCCCGCCTATCAGTTGGATGACATGATATCCTCAGCATGGAACTGGGAACTAAAATTAAAAAACGAATCCGCACAAAAAACTCAATAAAAATCAGTTTAAATTGACTGCAAGCCATAACTTGCGCCCTAATCAATCAAGGATAATTTTTTTATGTTAAAAGACATTCAGGTAACCGGTAATAAAGACACCCGCAGCGGATTTGGAGATGGTATTTTAGAAGCGGGCAGAAAAAACGAAAATATTGTAGCCCTTACTGCCGATCTGCTAGGCTCTATGAAGTTGAATGCATTTGTTAAGGAATTTCCTGAACGATTTATTCAGTGTGGCATTGCAGAGGCAAATATGATCGGTGTTGCAGCTGGTTTAACGATAGGAGGGAAAATACCTTTTACGACCACTTTTGCCAATTTTTCAACTGGGAGGGTATATGACCAAATACGCCAATCGGTAGCCTATAGCAACAAAAATGTAAAAATCTGTGCCAGCCATGCAGGTTTAACGCTAGGTGAAGATGGTGCTACCCACCAAATTTTAGAAGATATCGGACTGATGAAAATGCTGCCAGGGATGACTGTAATAGTGCCGGCAGATTATAACCAAACAAAGGCCGCCACCATGGCGATTGCCGAAATGGATGGACCAGTTTACCTTAGGTTTGGCCGACCGGTTTGGCCAATTTTTACTAATGAAAGTGACTTCATCATTGGAAAAGCCCACAAAATATCTAATGGTGCGGATGTGAGCATTTTTGCTTGTGGTCACCTAGTTTGGAAAGCCATCGAGGCAGGAAGGATATTGGAAGAAAAAGGCATTAGCGTAGAAGTAATCAATATTCATACCATCAAACCATTGGATGCAGCAGCGGTATTGGCCTCTATAAGTAAAACCCGATGTGCTGTTACCTGCGAAGAACACAATGTCATTGGAGGACTTGGAGATAGCATCGCTCAATTGGCTGCTAAAAACCTACCCATTCCCATTGAATTTATTGGCACCAATGACACTTTTGGAGAAAGTGGCAAACCTGCTGAATTATTGACCAAATATGGACTAGATGCTCCCAATATTGTGGAAGCAGCTGAAAAAGTACTCGCAAGAAAAAATGCTTAATTTTTAAATGAGATTAAACCTTATACCATAAAACCAATCAAATGATTGGTTTTTTTACTTTTATTCTGTTTAACGCGTATGGCACAACAATTTTTGGAAGATAAAGAACTGCTCCTGCAATTTAATGATCCCGCCACTAAGGAGCGTGGATATACGGCTATTATTAAAAAATACCAGGAAAAACTATACTGGCACATTCGTAGAATGGTGGTAGAACATGAGGATACCAATGATATATTGCAGAATATGTTTATTAAGGTGTGGAAAGGACTTGAAAACTTCAGGGAAGATAGCCAGCTTTATACTTGGATGTACCGTATTGCCACCAATGAAAGCCTTACTTTTATTGAACAACAGAAAAAAAGAAAAACCCTATCCATCAGCAATGAGGAAACAGGCTTAAGCAACCAGTTAAAAGCTGATAAGAATTTTGATATCAATAAAGCAGAGTGGAAATTGCAATTGGCAATGCAGCAATTGCCTGACAAACAAAAGGCTGTATTTAATCTGAGGTATTACGATGAGATGCCCTACGAGGAAATGAGCAGAGTACTGGAGACTAGCGAGGGCGCATTAAAAGCCAGCTACCACCATGCAGTAAAAAAAATAGAGGATTACATACTTAACCATTAAACTAATTATCCAATAGAAGGTCTAACACAACGGATGGAAACAAAATCTGACATATTAAAAGAACTGGCATCATTGAGTCCGCTGCTTGCAGCAATAGACAAGGTGAACGTTTTTACTGTTCCCCAAGGATATTTCGATAGCGTGAGTTTAACGGTGTTGGCCTGCTTGCCATATGAACAGGGAGTTCCTCCAGTTACGACAGATTTGAATGACAAAGCAATACCGGAAGGATATTTTGACCAGTTGTCAGCCTCCATTTTAGATAAAATCAAATCGAATGAAAGCGCTAAAGAGGAAATCCGAGCTTTATCGCCAGTGTTGAGTGATTTACAAGGCAAGCAAGTATTTGAAGTCCCTGTGGGATATTTTTCTCAATTTGCTAGCAATGTTATTGACACCATTCAAAACACCTCTTACGAGGATGAATTAAAAGAATTATCCCCCGTATTGCATGCTATTCAAAATGCAAATGTCTTTGAAGTTCCGGTTGGATACTTTACTAGTCTTCCGGAGACCATTCTGCAAAAAGTGAAGACTTCCTCAACTAGGGTGGTAGATATGCGGATACGGAATTTATTTATAAAGTATGCAGCTGCGGCAATTATAACTGGTGCAATAGCCTTGTGGGTGCTACGATATATCGAGCAGCCTGGTTCAGCTAACCAGCTTACCAATGTGGTAGCCATATTGGATGAGTCTATTGAAATGGGTAAAAACATGAATGACCAGCAATTTAAGGAGGGACTAGAAAAACTTACCCAAGTTGATATTGCCAAATATTTAGAAAAAAATGGGGACATTGCAGATGTAGCCGTTTTAAGAAATAATTTGGATGAAAGTAATTTGCCTAGCCAGGATGATTACTTACTCGATGAAACAACCCTTGATAACTTTTTAAAAAAAATTAATACTAATAATCGAATAAATAATTAGTAGGAAATGAAAAGCAAACTATCCAGGATAAAGTCGATTGGCGACGAAGATTCACT
>CANJAW010000020.1:0-15143 GCA_947472215.1 Chitinophagaceae bacterium | reverse complement strand
TCTTTCTTCTGGATTGTTGGGTTCCCAGATGATGGCAGGCTTGTCTGCCATCGTCGATAAATGACGATCAATGCAATTTTCGGTAATATTCAGTTTGCCACCTTTGAACCATTCAATTTTTGGTTCGGTGAAATTCCAGTCCAGCACCCGATCCCATTTCTTGCGCCAATAAAAATTTTCCGCAATATCCCCCCAAAATTTTTCAGGGTCTTCCACACTTTTTTTGTACTCGCTGTGATATTGCTCCAGGGAGTTGATCTGGTAAGGATAAGACATAGTAAATTTTTATTTATTTGTTAGCCTTCTGTTCAATGAATATATTTATCAAAATTATTGAAAAGCTAACAGTTATATCAAACTTAAAAAACAAATATGGTTTCATCGGATGGAAGGGGAATTGGGAAGGTAATATTTTCTTCCTCTCTGGGCACTTTAATTGAGTGGTACGACTTTTACATTTTTGGGATGTTGGCCAAAACCATTTCCATTCAGTTTTTCCCTGAAGGCAACGATACAGCAGCCCTGTTAAGTACGCTGGCGATTTTTGCTGCAGGATTTTTAGTGCGTCCTTTTGGCGCCCTAGTGTTTGGAAGGCTGGGAGATATGATTGGAAGAAAATCGACCTTTTTGTTGACGCTAGTATTAATGGGAGGCTCTACCTTCCTAATTGGACTGATTCCTGGCTATCGTACCATTGGAATCGCAGCTCCATTGCTCGTGCTTTTATTGAGGCTTATTCAAGGCCTTGCATTGGGGGGAGAATATGGCGGAGCAGCTACTTATGTAGCAGAGCATTCACCTTCCAATAGAAGAGGGTATTATACGAGTTGGATACAAACTACCGCTACATTGGGTTTATTTGTTGCACTGGGCGTAATTATGTTTGTAAAATCTAATATGTCCGACGCGTCTTTTACAGCTGAATGGGGTGGATGGCGGTATCCTTTTTGGATTTCTATCTTATTGGTGGGGGTGTCCATTTATATCCGTTTAAGAATGAGTGAGTCACCATTATATTCCAAATTGAAAAAAGAGGGAAAAACATCCGTGAATCCCTTGAAGGAAAGTTTTGGCAATAAGGCCAATTTCAAAATGGTGCTTTTAGCGTTGTTTGGTGCAGTGATGGGCCAGGGCGTGATCTGGTATACCGGTCAATTCTATGCGCAGTCTTTTTTGGAGAATACCGTGAAGATTGAATTTATGCAAAACAGGGAAATTATGTTGTGGGGGATAGGCTTGGCAACTCCTTTCTTTTTGGTTTTTGGAGCATTAAGTGACAGGATCGGTAGAAAGTGGATTATGCTTTCAGGAATGCTACTAGGGGTAATTTTTTATAGGCCAATTTTTAGCACTTTTTTAAAAGACACCAACGTTAAAGAGTGGATTCAAAAGGACGGGGATGCGGCTAAATCAGTTATTAGCAAGGAAACAGTGAAAGTGGATAGCCTTCACCTGGATAGCGCTTTAGTGATGGTAACCCACACAAAAACAAAATGGCAATTGCAGCAAGGCCTTCGATATACAGAAAGCAGGGCGGATACAATTGTAAAGGGAACAGGTATGCTTTCCGATCTGGTTAAAGAAGATGCCAAACCGGTCTTTGCCGACAAGGTATTGTCTACCCCGCTGAAATGGAAATTTATTTTATTGGTTTTTGTAATGATCTTATTTGTAACGATGGCCTATGCGCCCATTGCGGCATTTTTGGTAGAATTGTTTCCTACAAGGATAAGGTATACTTCCATGAGTTTGCCCTATCATATTGGTAATGGAGTATTTGGCGGGCTGGTACCTTTCATTGCTACCTTGCTTTCTGCCAGTAATCCAACGGATCCGCTGGTGGGCCTTTGGTATCCCATTTCAATTGCAGGGCTTTGTTTAGTTATTGGAACCTTTTATCTTACCAATAAGATTGATAAAAACATCAACGATTAAAAATATTGATATGAATAGCGTAAAAAAATTTATGGGTATTTTTTGGATGATCCTAGCTCCGGCTGTGATTTATTTGCTGGTGAGCGGTGCAGTTCACAATATTGATAGTGCCGGCACTAAGGATATCAACAAACCAATACCTTGGATCATCATTATCACCATATTTACTCCCATAGCAATTGGTTTGATGATTTTTGGATACTATTGTGTGAAGGGCGAATACGACCATCTCCCCGAAAGTTCGGATGAGTTGTAATTTGCTTTCCATTGCAGTTAGTTGCGTGTTTTGTAGTACAGCTAAAAAATTCTTGCAACGATAGATTTCACTATTTGCCAAAATGCTTATTTCGGTCTTAAGGTTTCATCAAAAAGTAGAGGGGTAGTCTTTCCTTCTTCATATAGGAAAATTATCGAGCCAGCCGCTTTTGTTATAAATATTCTATCAGGGCACAACTACAATGTGTAAATTTTATTTTCTAGATAGTTCGAAATACAGTTTATATTCTTCCGGTTTTTTTTTGCTCTTTTTCATCAGTAAAAAAGGGGTAAGTAAAACTGGCAATTATTATTCGGTTCACTTCAAACAACGAATAAATTATAAAAGGGTAAGCAATATCATTTATCTCTATTATTTGTACTGCGGATTAAAATAATTATTTTAATCCGCAGTACAAATTTCTCATCATTTATTTTTCAATGCTGTTTCCAATCCCTTAATAGTTGTGTAATATTTTGCTAGCATGTTGGGCACCTCCCAAGCAGGAATATTGCCTTTTGTTAAGTATTCAAGGTATTTTTCAGTTACCTTACCAAAATGCGATTCATGTCCTTCTTTTAATATTTCGGGGATAACAACTTCCCATCCTGCACTAGATTTTTTCAGTTCAATACCTGGGTATTTTATTTGTAAATTTTTGAACTGCTCTCGTAGAATACTTTCATTATAGGCCTGCATCGGCTCAATATATAGCGTAGCAGTATAATGTTCTTGAACCCCCTGACGAATGACAATATTTGCTTTTGTACCTCGCATAATTGAATAATAGGTATCACCAGCTCCTACAGGTGCTTTGTAATTCCAGATTGCAGTTGTTTTGGCATGAACACCTTTAATCATGTAATTGATTTCTCCGTTGCAAAAAACTTTTAATGTGGTATCAGTAATGTTTGCTTTTAGGTAGGCAGGAAATTTTTCTTGTTTGGTTAGTTCTTTAAACTTTGATAGCGTTATATCAGTCGCCCATCGTTTGGCAGTATTTATTGTAATATCTTGTAAGTAATCAATTTTTTGTTCTGGAAAGCATTCCCACTGAACCAGGTCAACCAAATGTGTCATAACATCTACTATTCCTTCTCCTTGTTGGGCAGCATCTAAAAACCAGGCAGGCCTGGTCAACACTGCTCCAGAAACATACTTATAAAAATTGTGCACACTTTCTTTGACAATGGCAGGATTTTCAAGGGTGCCTTTTTCCAGTTGGCCGAATACAACGGGCATGCTAGAAAGTTCTCGTTGTAAAATAGTGGTAATTTCAAATCGCTCTGTCATAATATCATACAAAAGCAACTGCTGTTTTTTAGCAATTTCAAACGACTTTTTCAATAGTCCGAAACCTGCCGCATCAATAACCATGGGTTTATCGGCAAATACATTAAAGCCATTTTGCAAAGATTTGAAAATGTATTCAGTTTTTTTCTGGTTATTACCAGCTAATATAATTACCGACTTTCTTGCAGATTCTTTTTTTGATGCTTCCGCATTGTCCTTAATCATTTTAACAAAAAAGTCATTCCCTGTATAGACTTCTTCTTTCCAGTGGGTGGGGTTTTCAGCACGTAAATTATAGGTGTTGATTCTGTCGAGGTGCATTTTTAAATCATCCCCTTTCGGTGCATATACATACACAATTGGGTCAACATTACTGTACATTGTTTTCTGTACAAGTGCGGCATGGAAATGCCCTGGATCGATTGTAATTAGCCTTACGGGGTTTTGAGCTTTGGTGCTATTGCAAATCACCAACAAAAAAATCATTCCCCAATTTCTAATAGGGTTCAAGAATAAAGAGATCGCCATAATTGTTACTGTTTATTTTATTTATTACTTAAATAGGATGGACAAAATTTAGTTAAATAGAAAAGCAAAATAGTTGAAAGGTAAGCTCCAACGTTTATTCTATTTTTTTATCAAATTTTTTATCAGAAGTCGTATTTTTTACGACGAGGCCTTGACAACATTGCCTGGGCTTCAGCATCACCTTTTTGAATCGTTTCAGTTGTTGGATCCCAATAAATTTTCCTTTTAACTTTCATGGCAATCTGGTGTAATAGGCAGGCACTGCAAGAGCGGTGCCCAACTTCTATAGGAGAAGAAGGTTGTTTTCTTGATTTAATACAATCCAGCCAATTGCTGTGCTGCTCTGAGCTTTCATAAAGATGTATTTCATTTGCCCCTATAACTGACTGAAGAATTTTTGGATTACTGGCATCAATTGGTTTAACGCCATCATTATCTGCTACCGGATCGCTTTCAGTAATTTTGTAATTACCTCTCGTTACCCATATCCATCCTTCTGAGCCAATGAACTTAACTCCATTAGGCAATTCATTGGAAACTGACATGTGGACACCATTTGCATACATTGCCTCGGTATGAAAAATTCCATGAACATTCCATAAGCCTTTGTAATTTGAATCATCTGAAGGGAAAGAGGCATTACCCCAGATTTCGATGGGGCCAGACAATTCAGTACCCATTCCCCAATGCGCTATATCAATATGGTGTGCCCCCCATCCGGTAATCATTCCAGCACCGAATTGCTCACAACGAAGCCAACCCGGTCTGCTAGAAATCCCTTTGGGTGATGCATCTTGAGAGTGAACTCGGTCCTCAGTATAATAAATTTCTGGAGTAGCTCCTAACCATGCATCATAGTTGAGGCTTGAAGGAACTTCCATACGCTCAGGGATTCCTCCACCAGGGTCTCCAGGTAATCCTACTTCTACACGTTGAAGTTGCCCAATTCGCCCATTGCGGACCAGTTCACAGGCTTTTTTAAATTGTGGCCAAGGGTCTACGGAACGTTGCTGGCTTCCCATTTGTAAAATCCGCCCACTTTTATTTACAGCATTACTCAATATTCTACCCTCTTCAATAGTTAAGGACGCAGGCTTTTGCAGATAAACATCTTTACCCGCATTTACAGCATGAACACCAACGATGGCATGCTGGTGGTCGGGCAAGCTGATGTGGACTGCATCTATGTTTTTATTCTCCAACAGTTCTTTGTAATCATAATATACTTTTATATTCCAATCCCCTGTTAATCCCCCATTGAATTTTGCAGCTTTCAAATAATTCGCTTTTACTGCAGCAGGTCCATTGTTTGCCCTGTTTTTATCAAGGTCACAAACAGCCATAATCCTGGCACCAGCATATCTAGCAATACCGGTCATGTCATGACTGGTTGAAATACGGCCACAACCGATGGAAGCAACATTGATTAGATTGCTAGGTGCATTCTTTCCAAATACACTGGCTGGAACAATGGTTGGAAAGCCCATCACAATGGAAGTACCCAAAGCTGTTTTGATTGAATTGCTAAGAAACTCCCTACGACTATTGGGTAGTTGACCCAGTTCAGTTTTTAATTGCGAAAGAGCGGCAGTCTTTTTATTCTTTTTCATACTATTTTTTATTAAGAATTTTGCAGGCATTGTTCAAATAATAAGTTCAATTTTTTATATCACTTTATTCATTGGTTGATTTTTAAAATTTCCTTACTGGCGAATTATATATTTTTCCCATACCTGTTTAATCTTTGGATGGGGCATAAAGTTAAGGTCTGTTTTCTTAGGAAAGCACATAGCCATGAATAATCCCACCACTATCTTTACGATTCACTCTTGTATACTGTCTTTTTCAGTGCCTAGTTTCTTATACTCCAAGTCCACCCTTTTATTACTTCGCTTGCACTCTATCGAATGGCATGGGCTTTCGAGACTATTAGGTTTTAATTGCTTTATCTACCAATTACACTGACCAACGCAGCAAGCTACAAATTTACAGGGAGTTTTATTACTCCAATCGCTGTTTCGTTTCAATTCTCTGCTTCTTGAATTAGAAAGAACCCCGATAGGCTAAGCAATTAATTTTTATTGCCAACCTTTTTTTAATAACAGTCCAATCTGATACCTTTGTAATAAGCTTAGCTAGCTGATTTTTTTAGGATGGGTAATTAAAATGCGCACTGCTAAATTAAAAGGCAAAAATTCGATTCTTTTTTCATTCTTTTAAAATGATTTTATCAGTTGAACGCAGCTTTTATTTACTTTACTCGAATATTCATTATTGATTACAGTATCTTTTTATAAACCAAAAACACCAATAATTTTTTATGTTGATGCATCAAACGATGAGATGGTTCGGCCCCAATGACCCTGTTAGCTTATCAGATATCCGTCAGGCCGGCTGCGAAGGAGTTGTTACCGCCCTGCATCAAATTGCTGTAGGTGAAATATGGCCTGTAGCTGATATCCTAGAGCGTAAGCAATTGATTGAAATGGCCGGAATGAGTTGGACAGTGATTGAAAGTCTGCCGGTAAGTGAGGATATTAAAAAACAAAATGGAGCTTATTTACTGCATATTGAAAATTACAAACAGAGTTTGCGAAATGTAGCTGATTGCGGATTAAAAGTAGTGACCTATAATTTTATGCCTATTCTGGATTGGATGCGGACGAATATATCCTATTCGATGCCTGATGGAAGCAAGGCGCTATATTTTGAACGCCTTGCATTCATTGCTTTTGATTTGTTTATGTTACAAAGACCAGGCGCAAGGGAGGATTATTCACCTACCGAAATAGCCGAAGCTGAAAACAGGTTTTCTTTGATGCAGGAGGAGGAAAAAAAACAAGTCTTTCATAACACCATGCTGGGCTTACCCGGCAGTGATGAGCCATTTACACCGGAGCTAATTCTGGCAGCATTAAAAACATATGCCTCCATTGATGCTGATAAACTGAGGAAACATTTGTTTTATTTTTTACAAGAGGTTATTCCGGTTGCTGAAGCTTGCGGGTTAAAAATGGCTATTCATCCTGACGACCCCCCTTATCCTATTTTAGGCCTACCAAGGATAGTTAGTACTGAAAGGGATGCAGCTGCTATCATTGATGCAGTGCCTTCACCTGCTAATGGATTATGTTTTTGTACTGGTTCCTTTGGGGCAAGGGCTGATAATAATATACCGGCAATGCTGAAACGATTTGGAGAACAGGTACATTTTCTGCATTTACGCAATACCAAGCGGGATGAGTTGGGTAATTTTTATGAGGCCGATCATCTTGCAGGGGATACCGATCTGTATGCAGTCATTAAAGAGGTTTTGCTAATTCAACAGCGTAGAAATATTTCCATACCAATGCGACCAGATCATGGACACCAAATGCTTGACGACCTTAAAAAAACAACTTACCCAGGATATTCTGCCATCGGAAGGCTTAAGGGATTGGCTGAATTGAGGGGAGTGGAATATGCAATTGCTAAAAATTTACAGCTCAACTAGTTAAATTTCGGGATAAGGTTTCAAAAGATTGCCCTGTGATGTAATAAAAATAGAATGTAAATAAATAATTATTTTGAATGGAAAATAGAATTATCAATACTGCACTTTGCTCATTTGGAATGAGTGGCGTCGTTTTTCATGCCCCTTTTCTGCATCTGCATCCGGGCTTTAAATTTTATGGTGCATGGGAAAGAACTAAAAATCTTGCCGAGGAAAAATACCCCGGCACAAAAACATTTCGTTCATTGAATGAAATGCTGAAAGATGAAGCTATTGAATTGGTAATCGTAAACACTCCCAGCTACACACATTACGAATATGCAAAGGCGGCATTGTTGGCAAACAAACATGTGATTGTTGAAAAGCCTTTTACAGCTACTGTTATCGAGGCGGAAGAATTAATAGCGCTTGCTTCGAAACAAAATAAAAAAATCACGGTCTTTCAAAGTCGCCGGTACGATAGTGATTTCAAAACTGTAAAAAAAATAGTAGCGGATGGAAGTATTGGAAAAATCATTGATGCTGAAATTCATTATGACAGGTATAATGTGGACCTAAGCTATAAGACGCATAAAGAAATCCCTGGCCCTGCAGTTGGCTGTATATACGACCTAGGCTCACATATAATTGACCAAGCTTTGCAGTTGTTTGGTATGCCCCAATCCTTATTTGCCGAAATAGCCATCAATCGCCCCCATTCACTGGTGGATGATTATATAGACGTAAAACTTTTTTACCCTTCGCATAGGGTGTCTTTAAAATCCAGTTATTACGTAAGAGAGGCTTTGCCGGGTTTTATTTTACATGGCACCAAAGGGTCTTTCCTCAAAACAAGAGCCGATGTGCAGGAAACAATGTTGCAGGCTGGTCAAATACCCATGGGGGATAGCTGGGGAATTGAGCCAGCATCTGAAAAAGGCTTATTGCATACTGAGCGAGATGGAAAAATTATCAGGGATTATGTAGATACATTACCCGGTAATTACGGTGAATTTTTTGAGGAAGTTTATCAAGCCATCACCGAAAATAAAAAAATGCCCGTATCTGCAGAAGATGCTGCCAATGTTATAAAGGTGATAGAAGGAGCTATTAAAAGCAATAAAGAAAAAAGAGTGATAGAACTGTGAAAAAAGGGAATCATTGTCTAGGATTTCCCCAGACAATATTTTATTCCCTATCTTTTATTTCTTTTCGTTTTCGGCAATCACTTTATAAATAGCTTCCTGAATGTTGGTACGTACATTCATTTTTGATAAAAGTGGGTTGTCGCCTTGAGGATTAACCCGGTTACTTAAAAATACATACACCAATTTTTTTGCCGGATCAACCCAAGTACAAGTACCTGTAAAGCCGGTATGGCCAAAGGTTAGTGGTGAAGCAGACAAGCAGGGATAAGGGTCAGGACGCGTATGATTGTCTTTTTCCGGTTTGTCAAAACCAAATCCCCTGCGACTGATGTTGCTATGGTATGCTGTGAAAAGGTCGACAGTTTTTTGTTGAAAGTATCTCTTTCCATTTATTTCACCTCCATTCAACAGCATCTGCATGATTACCGCAATATCGTATGCATTACTGAATAAGCCAGCATGTCCCGAAACGCCTCCAAACATCGCTGCCCCCGGATCGTGAACATCCCCTTGAATTAATTCGTTTCTAAAAATTTTCTCCTTCTCTGTTGGAGCTATTTGGTTAAGGGGTAGGTATTCTCTTGGCTTAAATCCTGCAGTGGTTAATCCAAGGGGGGTATAGAAATTCTTTTTTGCATATTCATTCAAGGGTAGTCCACTAATGGCTTCCACAATTTTTCCTAAGAAAATGAAGTCGTTGTCGCTATAAATATATTTTCCGGTAGCACTTAATGTACTTTGTAAAATCCGATGATACATGGTATCTCTCCAATCGTAGCGTAGAAATAAATTCTCTGCCACCCGAACAGGGAATGAATCATTTTGATGAATAGAGTAGTATTTTGGAAATGGTATTCCGGCAGCATCAATCGTTTCTTTGTAAAAAGGAATATAAGCTGAAAGACCCGCCTGGTGAAGCAAAACGTTTTCAATTAAAACATTCTCTTTGTTGGAGCCCTTTACAAAAGGCAGGTAGTCGCCCAGTGTTTTCTTAAAATCAATTTTACCTTCTTCATACAATTTCATGATTGAAATAGTAGTGGCACAAATTTTTGTAACAGAGGCCATATCATAGACCGATTCTATAGAGGTGGGCGCCGGGTCGGTATAATTAAAATGCCCAAAGGCTTTTTGGTAAGCAATTTTTCCATCTTTAACTACAAGTACTACACAGCCTGGCGTTGCACCACGGCTGATTGCATCATTGGCAAGCGAATCAATATTTTTTAGCTGTTCAACTTTTAGTCCAGGTTCTTCAGCAAGTAATTGAGGCAAAGTAGCAGTAGCCGTCATTACCCCAGTTCCAAATGGATAACTGTCGCAAACGGTTACCGGCAGTTTTCCTTTAGCGAAAATTTTACCTTCCAACAAGTCTGCTGCGGCATTTTGTATGATTGCATCATCTTCATAGCAGGCAACTAAGTTTTTTGCACCACAGAAATTCTTGATGGCATAGGGGTTTCCAAAAACAAATGTGGAGGAGTTGGTTTGCTCCTGTAATTGTTTTACAAGGTCTACTGAAAATGAGCTGATGCCGAAATTATTTGCTGGCACTCGCTTATACCCATGCACTCCAATGATTACTTTTTCGTACCTATTTTTTATTAAGTAAACAGTAGATAACACCCTACTTGCATCCTGCAAATTAGTAAAATAAAAAGCATCCGCATTGTAATCAGTCTGAAGGCGCTTGGCAAAATCGTTTGCAGCTCCAATTCCAATGCCCACAAAAGCAATGGATCCTTTACGATTATTTTTTTCTGCTGAAAGAGGGAAAAAATCACCATTCGTTTTATTCAATACGGTTAGCGCATTTTCGGCAATCAACTTTCTCATGCCACTTACTTGATTATTGAGATCAGCCGTTAGATTTTCGGTTTCAATTGGTTGCAATTTTGTAAGGCCATATTGGTATTTTGCCATTAAAACCTTTTTGCAATGTTGTTCAATATCGGCCCAGCTAAGTTTTCCTGCTGCGATGGCGGATTGTATTTTTTCAATCGCTAACGGTACATCACCCGGTAGGCATAGCATATCATTACCGGCTATCAGGGATTGCACAGCAGCTTCTCCATTTGGAAAGAATTTTTTTACACCCTGCATTTCTAGGGCGTCGGTAAAGGTTAATCCCTGGTAATTCATTTTATTTCGCAAGAGCCCGGTTACATTATTTGTTGAAATGGATGTGGCCATATTTGCCCCACTATCAATGGCGGGTACAAAAAGATGTCCAATCATTACACTTCCAATACCCTCTTTAAAAATTTCGCGAAATGGGTAGAGCTCCATAGCCTCTAGCTCAGCCATTGATTTATTGATTACCGGAAGATCAAAATGCGAGTCAACGGCTACATCCCCATGCCCTGGAAAATGTTTTGCACAGGCCATTACACCCATGTCTTGAAGGCCTTTCATATATTGGGTTCCAAATAATGCCACTTTGTATTTGTCCTCACCAAAACTACGGTCATTGATTACCGGGTTATCAGGGTTGTTGTTGATATCCATTACAGGGGCATAATTTACTTGAATGCCTATGCGCTTACATTGTTCCGCTACAATCTTTCCGTATTGATAAGCGATGCCTGCATCCGTTACCGCTCCAAGCATCATCTGGTGGGGAAGCGGCAACACGCTGTCGATCATACGCATCCCTACCCCCCATTCTGCATCAATACACATTAAAATGGGCGTTTTGGCAATAGCTTGCAACCGGTTGATTATGGTGGCTTGCTTTACTGGGCTGCCCTGAAAAAGGCAAATGCCGCCGATATTATATTGCCTTACTAAACTGTCTACTTTTTCATCAAAAAAAATAGCAGTATTATTTTTTGCATCATAGGTAGAGAGTCGCACCACCATTAATTGTGCAATCTGTTCTACAGGACTCAGCGTTTTGAATACACTGTCAACCCATTTAGTCGCTATTATCTGTGAAGCGCTTGCTCTGTTTTGGGCAGAGAGGCTACCTGTGAAACCAAAAAGCACCAGTAAAGGGAGTAAATAATTTTTCATCGTAATATGTTATATATAGAATCACAAAGTAGGTAGATTTTAAGAGTTATTTCTTCGCAAATTTTTTTTGAACGAATAATAGGGTTTTTTTGAGTAATTATCGCCTTACAATAGATAAAATTATCAATTATCCTTTCCCCTATTTTCTACGTAATTTTACATCAAACAACGAATTCATTTTGCCTGATATCATTCAATTATTGCCCGACAATATTGCTAACCAAATAGCCGCTGGGGAAGTTATTCAGCGTCCTGCCAGTGCGGTGAAGGAATTGCTGGAAAATGCGGTCGATGCTGGCGCCACCGAGATAAAGCTGATCGTAAATGATGCTGGAAAGGCATTGATACAGGTACTTGATAATGGAAAAGGGATGAGCGAAACGGATGCCCGAATGAGCTTTGAAAGGCATGCTACCTCCAAAATAAGAAATATCGAAGATCTATTTCATATTAAAACAATGGGGTTCCGGGGAGAAGCATTGGCCAGTATTGCAGCCGTAGCCCAAGTGGAATTGAAGTCGAAAAAAGAAACCGAAACCACCGGAACCTATATTGAAATCGACAATAGTGTGGTTAAAAAACAGGAGCCAATTGCTATGGAGCGAGGAACCAGTATTGCCATGAAGAATCTTTTTTTTAACGTTCCGGCAAGAAGAAATTTTTTAAAAAGCAATCCTTCCGAACTTCGACATATTGTGGATGAATTTATCCGGGTTGCTATGTCATTTCCCGATATCTTTTTTTCGCTCACCAGTAATGGACAAGAGGTTTTTCATTTAGAGAGGGCCACCCTTAAGCAACGAATTATTCAACTACTCGGTAATAATTATTCGGCAAAGTTGGTACAAGTGGATGAGCAAACAGATTATATGAATATCTATGGCTTTGTAGGTAAGCCAGATACTGCCAAGAAAACCAGGGGGGATCAATATTTCTTTGTGAACAACCGATTTATAAAAAGTGCCTACCTCAATCACGCAGTGATGGGCGCGTTTGATTCGATGATTGCAAAGGACAGTTTTCCGATGTATACTTTGTTCATTGATCTTGATCCCGCACAATTGGATATCAATGTACATCCTACCAAGCAAGAGATTAAGTTTGAAGATGAAAAAATTGTGTATGCTTTTGTACAAAGTGCTGTAAAGCATGCGCTGGCTCAGTTCAGTATTTCACCCACCCTCGATTTTGAGTTGGATCCATCTATTCAGCAGTTGGATGCAGTAAGCAAACCGTTTACTGATGAAAAAAAATCTTCTGTTGCTTCCTCCTCCTTGTACAATACTTTTTCTCAAAAAAATCAGGCACATTTTATTGAAAATAAAAGTGAGTTAAAGCATTGGCGCGAATTTTATGAGCCAGCAGCAAAGAGTTCATCAGGAGGTTCAATAGCGAATATACCTGAGGGAGAGCCAACTTCACTTTATACAGAAAAGCGGTTGCAGCTTTCCGATGAAAGCCCCTTGCACCAACTGCATTTCACCTATATCCTGGTTCAAAATGATGCCGGATTTTTGGTGATTCATCAGCAAAATGCACACGAACGAATTTTGTATGAACGATTTATCAAAGCCGTAGAAGGAAAACCAATCGCTATTCAGCAAAGCCTTTTTCCACAAACGATGGAATTGGCTTCCGCCGATGTAGTGGTGCTCAATGAATTGCTTCCCGACCTTCATTATCTTGGCTATCATCTAGAACCCTTTGGTAACAATACTTTTGTAATACAAGGCACTCCTGCTGATGTAGAACAAGGAAACGAGAAAGCAGCCATCGAAAAAATGCTAGAGCAATACAAGCATTTTAGCAGCGACTTAAAATATACCAAACGTGAAAAACTATTCCGTTCCTTGGCTTGGCAACAGGCTATTAAAGCAGGGAAATCACTAACTCAAAAGGAAATGAGGACGATTGTACAAGAGTTATTTATTTGCACGGTGCCTAATATCACTCCCAATGGTAAGCCTACTTATACTGCTTTTAAAAAAACAGAGTTGGATAGGATGTTTGGAAGATAACAGATCAGTATTTTTCTCGGATGTCGGTTAAGAATTTTTCAACGGCCCTTCTAACAGGTGTGGAGGCTGTAGTATAGTGATTGGCCAAAACAGAAAAAATCAACAGCTTATTTTTTTTAGTGAACATAAAACCGCTTAAGGCACAATGGTTGCTAAGCGTTCCCGTTTTGGCAAAAATAAATCCAGCAGCTTTTTGGTAATATGCAGAAAGCGTTCCTTCGCCACCGGTAGGCAAAATGTTTTTTAGCCGCTCCATCCCAAATTCATTTTTCATTTTGTTGAGAATATATACAAATGATTGGGGGGTAAATAAATTATAGCGGCTAAGTCCGCTTCCATCTACCCATTTCGGACGTTGAGGAATATCGGCTAAATCGTTCTGTAAGAGGGTGTCAATTATTATTTCATCACTCATAATACCAAGGTGTTCATTACTTGCCATTAATAAAGTTTGCTCAGCAAAAAAATTGTCGCTCCGGTGCATCATAGGTTTAAAAAGGGAATCGACGGGTTGGGAGTGGATGATGTTTCGAAGGATGAATCTAGAATCAACGGATGCACAGTTCCCTATTTTTTTGTGAAGGGTATCTTCCAATAATTTTATGAAGGTAGATTTAGGAGGAGTTTCGTTAGAAGTTGTTTTGAATGGAATCCATTGCTCCGTAAATTTTGAGGATGATTTGGACAAAGAATGAAATGAGTTATCGTCAAAAGGTCTTTCGATGCTGAATTTTGTGCCAACGCCCTTTGTAAGGGTTGAATTAAGCCACTGAAAAGAATGGGTATAAAAAGTTGGGGGGCTAACTGCAAGGGTGTCATTTTGAAGATAAAATTTCACCACATTTCCATAAATGGGTAGTTCACTTCTTTCTGCCGCATAAGCGCTCTGGTAATCATCCCAAGCCCAGCCATTTCCTAAAGGGGAAAATTTTGAAAGAAATGAATCTTGCAGATAAGCATAATCGACCGGCTTTTGTAGAAAATTGAGTACAGGTTGATTTTTAAAATCGGGGTGTAAAAATGTGGGGTCGCCGGTGCCTACAATGGTGATATAGTTATCACAAGTCTTTTCATACCTCAGTCCCACCAAACTATCCCCCAAATATTTCATGCCTGCATAGAGCGAAAACAATTTGGTATTGGAGGCGGGTACAAAATATTTTGCAGCATCATAATTGTACCAATATTTGCCCGTGGCAGGCTCGTATATACTGATGCCAATATGACCAGTTGCAACGGCTGCATCTTTCAATAAATCATTTTTTGCTTGCCTGGAAATTTGCTTCGAAATAGAGCAGGAGCCGAGTAGGATTATCAGGTGGATAATTATCAAAAAAGAAGATAGCTTGTTTCGCAAGTTTGGTAATGCTTTTTCGGTGGTCGCACTAGATCGAAAAAGGATCGGCATAAGATTTGATTTCGAAGCAGCGGCGCTATTTAGAGATTTTTTGTTGCTACAAAAATTGTTACAAGAGCCG
>CANJAW010000019.1:0-15201 GCA_947472215.1 Chitinophagaceae bacterium | reverse complement strand
GTTAAAATTGATCATCCCAAGGGAGCCCTTGGCCATAGTGATGCGGATGTATTGTTGCATGCCATATGTGATGCAATGTTGGGTGCAGCCTGTTTGGGTGATATCGGGGTACATTTTCCTGATACGGACGAATCGCTGAAAAATATAGATAGTAAAATATTATTGCGAAAAAGCTTTGAACTCATTCAAAATGCCGGCTATACCATTGTAAATATTGATAGCACTTTATGTTTGCAAGCACCCAAAATAAAGGAGTATGTTCCGCAAATGCAAGCGGTAATAGCGTCCATTCTATCATTGCAAAATACGGATGTATCAATTAAGGCCACTACTACTGAAAAATTGGGCTTTGTGGGAAGGGAGGAAGGATTGGTAGCCTATGCATCTATTTTGTTAATGAAGAAATAGGGTTGAATAGATTAAAAAACAAAAAATGAAAAACTGTAAACTCATTACCTTTGCGGCTAGTGATTTTGATAAAACTATTGAATCACAGATTCGATAGCTATCGGATTAGAGGTGACCACCAAAATATAAAATGAAACACCACATGAATACAATATCTGTAAACATCATTAACAAATCTTCCAATGAATTACCAGCCTATGCAACAGAAGGTTCTGCTGGGATGGACCTAAGGGCTAATTTGGATCAACCGGTAACTTTGCAATCTTTAGAAAGGATGCTGATACCTACCGGATTATTCCTTGAACTGCCCAATGGATATGAAGCACAGGTTAGGCCCAGAAGTGGATTGGCAATTAAGCAAGGGATTACCTGCCTTAATTCCCCAGGCACCATCGATAGTGATTATAGGGGAGAGCTGAAGGTAATATTGATTAACCTGAGCAATGAACCCCAAGTTTTGTCACATGGAGACAGGATTGCACAAATGATTATCAGCTCAGTAGATAAAGCCCATTTGATTTTGGTGCAGGAAATTAATACTACCCAAAGGGGAGAAGGTGGATTTGGTCATACTGGAAAAAAATAAATAGCGAATTAGAAAATGAGATCTCCTTTTAATAGTAGCAGTTATTTCGTCTTCGTTTTTTTTGCCTTACTCGTTGTATTCACTTCAGTGGGTTGCAAGACTGCAAAAAAAATACAGGTAGCGGTTGATAAAAAAGACAGCACGTCCATCAATATTACCCAACCTGTCAATGAAGATTCAATCTTGGTAATCAAAAATGCGTTAAGGGAGGTACATGAAAAGCAAATTATTTTTAAGACATTTTCTGCAAAAATTAAGGTAGAGTATGAAGATGCAAAAGGGAAGCAGCCCAATATCACAGCCTATGTGCGAATTTTGAAAGATAGTCTGATTTGGATCTCGGGTTATGCTACCGTTTTTAATGTGGAGGCATTTAGGATCTTAATCAACAAAGACAGCGTTTTTGTTTTGGATAAAATTAATAAGGAGGTAAAGTCTCGGTCATTGGACTTTTTACAGGAGCTTACAGAAATACCTTTCGATTTAAAGGCGCTTCAAAATTTATTAGTGGGTAATCCCATTTATTTAGATGACAGTGTGTTGTCATACAAGGAAACCGAATCAAAAATATTATTGGCAACACTCGGCCAATATTTCAAGCACTTGCTAACATTGAGTAAGGTAGATCATTTGTTAACTCATAGTAAACTAGATGATATAAATATTGTACGAAATAGAACCGCTGATATTACTTATGGCAATTACGAAATCAATAACGGTGTAAATTTTTCGACCTATCGTGAAATTACCGTTTCCGAAAAAAATAAATTGGATATCCAACTTAATTACAAGCAGTATGATTTTAATAAAGAGCTTTCGATTATTTTTAATATACCCGCCAATTATACCCGCAGGTAAATGGGGGATTTAGTTCATTATTTTATGGTTACCGTTGGGTGTTGTTTTTGTAAAACCATTGCAGCAAGATCTCCAGCAAACTATTGTATTTTTGTTATTCCTGTAAAATCAGCACATGATTAAAATCTTTTTTTCCTTACTGCTCAGTTTTATTGTTAGTTGTCCTTTAATGGCCCAGTCTACTGCACAACAGGAGTTGGAAAAGCAGCGACTGGAATTAAAAAAAGAAATCGAGCAAACCCAGGAGTTGTTAGATAAAAATAAAAAAAACACGAAAGAAAGTTTAGGCCAGCTTTCACTTATTAATCGGAAGTTGAATTTGCAGGAAAATGTAATTGATAATATTAGCAAGGATATTCATTTATTGGATAACACGATTTATAAATCTCAACGGGATGTAAATAAGTTACAAGTTTTATTGGATACGCTTAAACAGGAGTATGCAAAGAGTATGTTGTATGCCTATAAAAACCGAAGCAATTCAGATTTTTTAAATTTTATTTTTTCTGCATCTAATTTCAATGATGCGATCAAGCGGATTACCTACTTAAAAAGTTATCGGAATTACCGGGAAATGCAGGGTGATAATATTTTGCGCACGAAAGTGCTCTTGAACCAGCGGATTGATGAGCTGACCGGAAATAAGAAAAAGAAAGGAGAAGTGTTACAAACACAAAGCAAGGAGTTGTCTGTGCTAGAATCACAGCAACAGGAAAAAAATCAGATAGTTAGTAATTTAAAAGCGCAGGGAAAGGAATTGAATAACCAGATTGCCGCTAAGAAAAAGCAAATGCAAAAAGTGAGTAATGCAATTGCAGCAGCAATTAAAAGGGCACAGGAAATGGCAAGAAAGGAGGCGTTGGCAAAAGCGATGGAAGAAAAATCACGGCGTGATGCTACTGATCGAGCAGCTGAAAAAAACAAGACAATAGCTGAAAAAGGGAATGCCAACGCAGTTGTAAAATCAGGTTCAGTAAAGCCTGAAAAGGCATTACCCATTAGTGTTAGGCAGGAAAGTGTCTTGCTGGGAAGTGATGCGGAAGTTAAATTGAATGCAAATTTTATCAGTAATCGGGGAGCCTTGCCTTGGCCGGTAGACAAAGGATATATGATTATGCGATTTGGTCCTCAAAAGCTCGATATTGGGGTTACAGTTGATAATCCAGGAATAACCATCGGTAGTGAAATAGGGACATCTGTAAAAGCGTTATTTGATGGAGAAGTATCTTCTGTCACGAATATAGAAAATATGCAAGTCGTGATTCTTAAGCATGGCGCATATTTCACCACCTATAGTAATTTATCAGGCGTTCACCTTACCCGTGGTCAAAGCATTCAAACTGGGCAGGTGGTAGGAAAAGTGGCGTCTAATGATGAGGGGATTGGGTCAATTGACCTGATTATTAGCAATGAAAAAAGTAACCTGAATCCAGAGGGATGGCTGAGGCGTAAATAATTACCCAATCAATCGCTGGTATAGTTTTTCATATTGGGGAACTATATTGTCTATATCAAATCTTTTAGCCTGCAACAAAGCGTTTGCTTTAAAACGATCATGGGTTTCCTTATTCCTTAAAATGAATAATGCATTTTTACTCATATCTTCTACATCTCCTACATCGCTCATAAATCCACATTCCCCATTAGTAATGATTTCTGGTAACCCACCCGCATTAGTTGATATCACTGGTACTTCTGCAGCTAATGCTTCTAGTGCTGCTAGACCAAAACTTTCATATTCACTCGTCAGTAAAAAAAGATCAGCAATGGGTAAAATATCCTCCATTTGTTCCTGTTTGCCTAAAAATTTAATGGTGTCAAATGCACTACTTTTTCTTGCTTCCGCCTCTATAAAGGACCGCTCGGGCCCGTCTCCAAGTAATAACAATCTGGCAGGTATTTTTTCATTGATTAGTAAAAAAGTCTTCACCACATCTTCCACTCGCTTTACTTTTCTGAAATTACTGGCATGAACGATTATTTTTTCACCGTGGGGTGCAATTAATTTTTTAAAAGCATCAATCGGTTTTTTATTAAAACGAGTTACATCAACAAAGTTATGGATCACCTCAATGTCTTTTTCTATATCAAAATTTTTGTAGGTTTCAGCTCTCAGGTTGTCTGATACAGCTGTTAAAATATCACTCTCATTCATTGAAAAAGTGACAACCGGTCGGTAGGTTTTGTCTCTGCCTACCAGCGTAATATCAGTACCGTGTAAAGTGGTTATTACAGGAATGTGTTTGCCCTGTTTGGCCAAAATTTGTTTGGCTATATATGCCGCAGAAGCATGTGGTATAGCATAGTGTACATGTAGTAATTGAATATCATTGTTGGTAATCACATCTACCATCATACTTGATAAGGCAGTTTCATAGGGGGGGTAGTCAAATAGCGGATAGGTGGGAACTCTTACCTCATGATAAAAAATATTGGCATGAAAATGACTTAGCCTTACAGGTTGTTGGTAGGTAATAAAGTGAATCTGGTGCCCTTTATCTGCTAGCGCTTTTCCCAATTCTGTTGCCAGCACTCCACTTCCCCCAAAGGTGGGGTAACAAACAATTGCGATATTCATACTATATATTTAAAAATAAAATTGACCAGTTAGTATCCTGAATTTACCATTCAACATTGTTTTAAAGAAAGTTTTCCTCAGCGCCTATTTATTCACCCTAGTGAATACACGTAATTGATTTTGCTCATTGTTGGAAATTGCTGCAATTTACCGATTTATTATTGCCGACCTCTTCCACTCATGTATTACATTTAAATCAGTAAGTTTGTTAACTAAAAACTAGGTATGTTCCAGAAAATCAAACTATTGGCAATTTTTGGGTTGCTGACTTTAGGTGCTTCAGCTCAAAATGATGATTCACTAGCCATAAAAAAAATCGCGAACGATATACTGGTCAATGGCAAAGCATATGAAAATCTCCGGCGGCTTTGCAAAGGCATTGGGCCAAGGTTGAGTGGGTCTATTCAGGCTCAAAAGGCAGTAGAAGCTACTGCCCAAATGCTGAGAAATTCGGGGGCCGATACAGTATACTTTCAGCCATGTATGGTTCCCCATTGGGTAAGGGGTGTAAAAGAAGTGGGATATATAAAGTTGCCCAACGGGTCTACCTATCCATTGAATCTTTGTTCCTTGGGTAATTCTGAGGGTACGGGGTTGAAAGGAATTAGTGCCTCCGTAGTGCAAGTGAGTAATTTTGCAGAATTGGATCAATTGGGTAAGAGCGGTGTTAAGGGGAAAATTGTATTTTTTAATTTCGAGATGAACCCTACTTATATTACCACGTTCACTGCCTACGGAGAGAGTGGCCGTTCTAGAACTTCCGGACCCGCTATTGCCGCCAGTTATGGTGCCATCGGTGTTTTGGTTCGCTCCTTGGCAAGTAATTCTGATGACTTTCCTCACACGGGGGTTACCCAGTACAACGATTCGTTCCCCAAAATCCCTGCTGTGGCCATTAGTACCAATAATGCAGATTGGCTGAGTAAACAACTACTGTTGAAACTAAAGGTAACTGCCTATTTCCGAAATACGAGTACCTTATTGCCAGATGAACCCTCTTTTAATGTTATAGGTGAAATAAGAGGCAGCTCATTTCCTAAGGAAATCATTACGGTTGGGGGGCATTTAGACAGTTGGGATCTGGCAGAGGGGGCTCAAGATGATGGTGCGGGCTGTGTTCAAAGCATCGAAATATTGAGGGTTTTTAAGTCCCTCGGTATTCGACCAAAAAGAACAATCCGAGCAGTAATGTTTATGAATGAAGAAAATGGGGGAAGGGGCGGTGACAAATACCTAGAATTGGCCAAATTGAATAAAGAGAACCATGTTTTTGCATTGGAAAGTGACGCAGGTGGGTTTTCACCGCGGGGATTTTCTCTTGATATGAGCGAAGCGCAGGCTAGTAAAATTAAGCAATGGAAAAATTTGTTTTATCCTTATGGTGTGTATGATTTTTCAGCCAGCGGAAGCGGATCGGATATCGGCCCTTTAAAAGAGATGGGTGCTGCATTAGCAGGCCTCAGGCCCGATGGGCAACGTTACTTTGACATTCACCATGCCCCAACGGATGTTTTTGAAAATGTGAGCCGGCGAGAACTTCATATGGGGGCTTTGAATATGGCTGCACTGATCTATTTGGTAGACAAGTACGGATTAAAATGATTGGTATAGTTTAATTAATTATGGAAGAAAATATCATAGGCAAGGAACCGAATAAAAAAATGAGTGGGTTTAAAAAAACTTTCTACAAGATAGTTTTTTGCTTAACCATGGGGTTGGCTTTATTTGGGTATTGGAAGTATTATTTTACTTTTAGTGAGGGCTATCGAACTGGGTTGATTCAGAAGCTATCGCTTAGGGGAAATTTATTTAAAACTTATGAAGGTGAGTTGGTATTAAGCAGTATTGTGTCTTCCAATACTATTGCATTAGCTTCCGAAAAATTTTATTTTTCAGTCCCCAATGACAGTATTGCCAACCTGCTGCAAAACTTTGAAGGCAAACAGGTGAAACTACATTATGTACAGAAAAATAATTCTCTTTATTGGCGGGGTGATAGCGAGTATTTGGCAGATGGTATTATAGCTCAGCAAGGTAAATAATAATGCGATTAAGCTTGCAGTAAAAATATGACCGGCTTCTTGTGAAAGTCGATTTTTTCTTTTTGCCAATCGGCTGCAGTTTTTGTTTTAATGAATTCGTTGATGCCCGTTAGTTCAGCAGCGATGCATATTTTTGTAGTCGGTTTACATGCCTTCAAGAGGGTTTCTACCAACTGGTTGTTTCTGTAGGGGGTTTCAATAAATATTTGCGTGCTATTTTTTTTTGCTGAGGTAAGTTCCATTTCCTTAACCGCTTTTATGCGTTCAATATTGTCTATTGGAAGGTACCCTACAAATTCAAATTGTTGTCCATTCATACCACTTGCCATTAATGCCAGAAGAATGGAACTTGGCCCTACCAGTGGCTTTACGGATATATTCAATTGCTGTGCTAGTTCAATGAGTATTTGTCCAGGGTCGGCAATCCCAGGACATCCGGCTTCGCTGATAATTGCTATATTTTTTCCTTCTTTTATTTTTTGACGGAAACTATTTTTTTGTTCTTCTTCGGCCTTGTGAATAGTAAACCACTCATAATCATCTATCACAATGTCTTTGCAAATGCTTTTTAAAAAGCGACGGGTAGTACGTTCATTCTCTGCAAAAATTACCTGGCAATCTTTTACAGCATCTATTAGGTAAGTTGGAATCGTTTGGATTGCCAAATCATCCAATACAGACGGCACTAAATAAACTATACTCATAAATAACGGTTCTTTGGTTGAAGGGTAATTGATGTAATATTTCGATTCGCAAAGCTTGTATTGACCAATATTCCATTGTCCCTAGCCTTGCACTTGCCGGGTTTTATACAAACTAATAGTAGCCGCTATAACAGCATAGCTGGGGGCTAGCACCCAGCCAACTACCACTAGCAGGTGCATTAGGTAAAAGACGATACCATTTCCAATGGCCAATCCTTTATGCTCACTGATGAATGCTACGCTTTGGGAAGCGGATAATTTATTTCTTTCGCAGCTATAATCGAGCATGGAGAAACCAAGGAAGTAAGCTTCAATTAATAAAGCGAACAGCGGGGTGAACCAGCCAAAAAAAGGAATGAAGGATAGAATTAAAATAGACACGATGTATACGGTTTGCCATAAAGCATTGCGCACAACTAATTTTAGACTTCTGCCAATATCTATGAGCAATTGACTGAAGCTAAAGGGAAATTCCTTATTCTCCATAATAGCTCCTGTCTTTTCACTTAGGTAGGCAAAAAGAGGCGACCCAATAATTAGAAAAACATATTTGAAGAGCGAAAAATAAAACAACATCAGCACTAGCTGAAGAATTACCTGTCCGAAAATAAATAGAAATTTAAGCCAGCTTTCCTCGAGAGTAAACATCCATTTTTTCAAACCCGTAACCGAAAAAAGTAGGTCAATTGCATTGCCACTACTTATCCAGAATAAATAAATTCCTGCGCTAAACAAAAGTGCATAGATAATTCCAGGTATTAATATCCATTTCCAAAGGCGGTGCTTTACAATAAATTGGTGCGCCTGATAATATGATTGAATAGCTATGATAATATCTTTTAACATGTATTTGGCGGAGCGTTTTACGATGGATTTGATATTGGGTTGATTGCAAACAAATTGTCGGGTAATTTTTTTTTAAAAAATGACCATTAAAACTAATTCTTTTATAATGGTTGATTAATTGTTCAACTAAAAATACAATTAAGTTGAATCAATTAGCGATTTGCCTATTTAAATATTTTTAAGGGGGTAGTGTATTTTAATAAAATGGCATTTAAAATTTTGGACAGGGGATACTTTTTATTAGGCTAGTTTTCTTAATATAAATGAGGGAAAACTCAGCGCCACCTCTACTCACGGTAGCAGCTTTAAGGCTAGAGCTGTTGATATCATAACTGGCACCAATCCTCAACCCATTTGCCTCTATCCCTAAATAGGGGATGAGTGCATCATTTAAACGAATCCATGAGCCGAAATACAAATTGCTGGGATTTTCGGTATCGCCATTTAAGTTGGCTGAAAATGCTGCTCCCGCTAATGTTTCACTGGCATTGTTTTGAATCTGGTGAATTAAAGATGCATTGATGGAAAACACATTGCTTACTGGAAAAGAATATCCTCCATGAATCGTTACCCTGGAGGAAAGATTCCATACTTTGTCGATGAAGCTGAGATTTGGCCTGTTGATATGGTAAACCGAGGCTCCCAAATAATAATTATTAGTACCGGTACTAGAGCCAGAATACAAAATACCGGCATTTACATCCATATAATTGCGGGTGTTACCATTGTTTAGGTTTTCTGCTGTTACTCCGGTAAAACCATTTTGGGTTAGTTGGTCTTCGAAAGTCAATTTATTAAAATCCAAGATAGTGCTGCTATAAGTGGCCTGAAAGCCCCCTCCAAGCGTATTGTAGCCATTTTCATCCAGCGACTTGTGGTAACTAACGGATACTGAGCCGTAGTTGAGTTTTAACGCAGCATCTGCACTTTGGTCAGTTACTGCTGAAAACCCAAGCCCAAAAACATCTCCTTCACCAATTTTTTTTTGTAAAAGATTGAAATCAGCAGAAGCGCTGGTGGTTACATAAGCTTTGGGGATAGAAGGCCATTGATCACGGTGATTGGCTGACAACCTAATGTCCCCATCAAATTTACCAGTGAAAGCGGGATTAAGTGTAAGTGGGGAAGCGAAAAATTGAGAAAAATGAGGATCCTGCGCCCTTATTAAAAAGGAAAGCAGCAAAGCCCCCGATAATAGTATTAATTTCCTCATTATTCCCTTCTTTCAAAATATTGTAAACAATGTATCTTACTAAAAAGAGCAGTTCCGCTCTCCATTGGATAGTTGCAAGTTCGGATTATTAATGTACAAAAAAATACGGATATTTTTTTTTAGCATTTCCTATACCTTGTTTTTAATACTTCAACAGGAAATTAACACAGAATTTTACTGATTATCAACATAAAAAAGACTTTTGTATCAAAGCAATGTTCCTGATAGTATTAGGATTGTATTTTTGGTCCGAATGCCAGATCACCTGCATCCCCCAAACCTGGCACAATATACCCCTTGGCAGTTAATTCATCGTCAATATCCCCGCACCAAATTGTTGCCTTTGGATAAGCCCTTAAAACAAATTCAAGACCTACCGTACAAGCAATGGCACAAACGATGTGCAGTTCTTTGATATTGCCTTCTTGTTTCAGATATTGAATTACTTTTACGAGCGAAGCACCTGTAGCAATCATGGGATCACTTATAATCACCACTTTGTCTTCAATTTCCGGACAGCTCATGTATTCAAGTCTTATCTCGAAACTTCCATCAGGTTGGTGTTTGCGGTAGGCACTGATAAATGCATTTTCGCCCTTGTCAAAATAGTTAAGTAGTCCGTTGTGCATTCCAAGACCTGCCCGTAAGATGGTGGCTAGAACAGGCTGAGATTGTAACATCTTGCAATTGGCTATCCCTAATGGGGTAGTTACTTCTTTATTTTCCCATGCTAATTTTTTGCTGATTTCATAAGCGGCAACTTCACCAATTCGTTCTAGGTTTCGCCGAAAACGCATTTGATCGCATTGAATATCTCGGTCTCTTAGTTCACCCACCCAGTTACTTACCAAGGAATGTTGATCGCTTAAGTTAATAATCATACTTTGGATAGATTTTAATACCTCTATATTTACAAAACTATATTTTGCAATCTGAAAATTGAAATTTAATTATGGTTTATAGGGTAATTGGTGTTTCATGTGGTCAATCAATGGATGGGTTAGACATTATTTTTACAGAATTTACAGAAATAGGGGGTAAATGGAGCTATGCGATAATCGCCGAAGAAACTGCCCTGCTGAATGATTTTTGGAAGGAGCAATTGGCGGTTGCTTCAAAAATGGCAGTGTTGGAATACCAGCAGTTACATACTGCCTTTGGACGTTTCATAGGAGAACAGGTCAATCATTTTATTCATCACCATAGCCTAGCGCATACCGTACAGTTGATTGCATCGCAGGGGTATACTCTTCTTCATTTACCCGAGCAGAAAATATCGGCCCAATTGGGCCATGGTGCATTTATAGCGGCAGTGACTAAATTGCCAGTGGTGAGTGATTTGTGTTCATTGGATATGGCTTTTGGGGGTAGGGGTGAACCGTTGAATGCGATCACCTCAAAATTGCTAGAGTCGGAAAATTCGTCCTTGCCATTGACAGTTGCATTACTGGGTGTTTTGAGGTGGCGCGAGGAAACTACTCTGTTAGGCTCCTCTTCGGGTGCCGAGCGAGATAGCATTGGCGGCGCATTGTGGTTAGGTACGGAAGCCTGATGATAAATTTTTGGAATAATTTTTATACGAAATTAAAGCCTAAGAATGGCCGAAAAATTGAAATGTGTCTCCATCAAACAAGCCAAGGTCGCTTAGTTTTATGTGTGGAATTACTAATAATGCCATAAAAGATAAAGTCATAAAAGGAGCTGCCAAAGTGGAACCCAATTCTTCTTTAACCATTCGGTCGATTTCCGTATAGGCCGCTGCCACTTGGTAACCATCCATATTGCTCATTAGCCCAGCTACCGGCAAGGGCAATATCAGCTGTCTTTCATTAGAAACACTGCTTACGCCACCCCTTTCCTTGATTACTAAATTGACCGCCCTGCAAATACTTTCATCGTCAACGCCTACTGCAATAATATTATGACTGTCATGTGCCACAGTAGATGCTATGGCTCCCTGCTGTAGCCCAAAGTTTTTTACAAAGGCCTTCGCAATAGGAGCTTTCGAATAGCGGTTTACCACCACTAATTTTAAAATATCTTTATTTATCTCACTTACCATTTTCCCATTTACAATCGAAGGGATTGCAATTAGTTGATTGGTGATTAGCTGACCTTCTAATGCTTCTATAACAAAAATTGCCTCTTCACCGGTATGTTGAATAGCAAAATCTAGAACAGATTGTTCGTCACAATTAAACTGGTTGATGGTTTCTGAAACATTTCCATTGATGAACGACTGCCCTTTTTCGGCAACTAGTTCGCCATCAATATAAGTTTGGATGACAGTAAAGTTTACAAGATTGTCCACCACAATAAAATCAGCGGCATCATTTTCTCTTAGCAGGCCAACATCCATTTTATAATGCAGCGCCGGGTTAATACAGGCGGCTTGTAATACTTTAAATGGGCTGACTCCTTTTGCAACAGCCCTCGAGCAAAGCAAGTTAATATGACCCGCTACTAAACTATCGGGATGTTTGTCATCACTGCAAAACATGATATCGTTTGGATAATCATTTAGTAAATCAATTAGAGCAGCAAAGTTTTTTGCCGCACTTCCTTCCCTAATCAAAATCTTCATACCATATTGCAATTTTTCTAAAGCTTCTGCTGCAGTGAAACATTCATGATCGGTGCTAATGCCCGCATCGATATATTTTTTGGCATCTTCACCCCTAACACCAGGCGCATGTCCATCCACCGGTTTATTATATTTTTTGGCAGATGCAATTTTTTCCATCACGGCTTTATCTCCCATCAAAACTCCGGGGAAATTCATCATTTCACTCAGGTATTTTATTTCATCTTTCTGGAGTAAAGTATCCACATCGCTCGGAGTTAAAACAGCACCTGCGGTTTCAAAAATGGTAGCAGGCACACAGCTAGGTGCACCAAAGTGAAACTTAAAAGGGACTGTGTTGCCATTGGAAATCATGAATTCAACTCCTGCCATTCCACAAACATTGGCAATTTCGTGTGGATCACTGACAGTGGCTACTGTGCCGTGTACTACCGCGAGTTTAGCAAATTCACTGGGTACCAGCATAGAACTTTCAATATGAACATGACTATCAATAAAACCCGGTATAATAAAGGCTGCTTGTGCTTTACTGCCCATCTCAATTTGCTCAATGTGTTTTATTCTTTTTTGTTCAATGGTTATCTCACCAAAATAGATTTGTTGGTTAAACAAATCCACAATATTTCCGCATATTTTTTGTGTCATTGGTAGTAGGTATAATTGAAACAAATATAAGTCCCTTTGCCCGGTTGGGTTGTAAGAATTTGGGCTATCTTCAATTTCAAATATTGGGGATGAGTAATTTATTTTTATTTGGGTTACTGGTAGTTTTGATGCTCTTGGCACAATTTGCCTCTGCTAAAACGGCAGATGAGGTTGTTGAAAGGTACATAGTAACTTGTGGCGGTCTGGAAAAATTGGCTAATGTAAAAAGCATTTATTTAGAAGCGGTGACGCAAGAGGGTGCTGAAGCGCCCACTATAATAATCATAAAGGAGCAGAATAAATTTTGTCGTACTGAAATGATTAAGGCAGCAGAGAATGCTTTTTTATTGATTACCGAAAAAGGAGCTTGGGCATTTTCTGCACAAGGCCAAAATTTTGCAGAAGAAATTTCCAACGAAAAGATAGCTAGGTTGCAATTGCAACTGGATATTATGGGGCCGCTGGTTGACTACCTTGCTAAAGGACATATGGTGGTAATGATGGGAAAGGAGGTATTAGAAGAAAATAGTTGTTTTAAAATAAAATTGACAACAAAATCAGGTGTTGAGTTGTTATTTTGGTTAGATGCTAAAACATATATGATAAAGCAATCAAGCTTTAGTGAAGCTGGAAGTCAAGCAATGTTAACGCAGACATTTTATAAAAATTATACCGAAGTGGATGGAATTAAATTTGCACAAACTATTATTACACGTGTATCTAGTTCCAATCAGGTGCAAAGGGAAGAAGAACTTTTCTTTAAGAAAATACTGCTAAATCCAGCCATAGATTCAACAATTTATCAACTATATAATCAACTATAACAAAACAACATGAAAAAATCAACTCTTGGCTTATTTGCAATTGCAGCAGTAATAAGCATTCAGTCAATCAAAGCGCAAACTGTGGATGAAGTGATTGATAAGTACGAAATCGCCCTTGGCGGCAAAGAGAAACTGTTATCGCTAAAATCAGTTAAAATGACTGGAAGTATAAGTGTGCAAGGTTTTGAAGTAGGTGTAAAAGTTACCATCGTTGATGGGGTGGGTTCACGCAATGATATTTCTGTTCCTGGCATGGGAGAGGGATTTCAAGTGGTGAATACCAAAAAAGGCTGGGATTTTATGCCATTTCGTGGGCAGGCTAGTCCGGAAGAAATTTCAGCAGAACAGTTGAAATCTTCCCAGTGGTTATTGGATTTACAAGGATTACTGGTTAATTATAAAGAAAAAGGTAGTCAGGTTGAATTATTGGGTAAGGAGAATGTATCGGGTACAGAATGTTTTAAGCTCAAACTTACCAGCAAAATGGGAAAAGAGTATACTTTGTATATTGATTCCAAAAACTATTACAGCATTAAATCTGTCACCAAAACCAACTCGCGAAAAGGAGAAGTAGACGCTGAAATTACTTATGGGGATTACAAAAAAACGGCGGATGGGTATGTGTTCCCTTATCTTCAAACTATTGGAGAGGGTACTATTGTATTCAGTACCATTGAAATCAATCAACCGGTAGACGAAAAAATATTTACCGTAGAGTAAGTGTTAGGATCAACTTTTTTTCCTTTATTGATGTTGGCAGGGCTTATAAAACAAGGGTTTCCTTGGTCAGAACCACTGTTTGACAGGATAAAATAGTGAATTGTAAAAGAAAGCTCGAAATTCGGGCTTTCTTTTTGTGGCAATTTTCTTACCTTTGCAAAGTTTTTAAATCAAATAAAAAATTTTAATATGAGTACAGTAAAAGTTGCCATCAATGGATTCGGTCGAATCGGTCGGTTAGTATTTCGCCAAATTTATAATATGCAGGGTATTGAGGTGGTTGCCATCAATGACCTTACCAGTCCTGCGGTATTGGCACATTTATTAAAATATGACAGTGCACAAGGTCGTTTTGGCCAAGAGGTAACTGCTACTGAAAATTCAATTATTGTTAATGGGCACGAAGTAAAAATATACGCTCAAAGAGATCCTGCACAAATTCCTTGGGGAACTCATCAAGTAGATGTGGTAATTGAAAGCACTGGTTTCTTTACCGATAAAGCCAAGGCAGAAGCCCATATTACAGCGGGAGCAAAGAGAGTGGTTATTTCTGCTCCTGCAACCGGTGAGTTGAAAACTGTTGTTTTCAATGTTAACCACAATATTTTAGATGGTACTGAAACAATCATCAGTTGTGCAAGTTGCACCACCAATTGTCTTGCTCCAATGGCTAAAGTGTTAAATGACCAATTTGGAATAGTAACGGCTATTATGACTACCATTCATGCTTACACCAATGACCAGAATACCCTTGATGCACCTCATCCAAAAAATGACCTGCGTAGGGCAAGGGCTGCTGCTTCTAACATCGTTCCTAATAGTACGGGGGCTGCAAAAGCAATTGGCGTAGTATTACCTGAATTAAAAGGTAAATTAGATGGAAGCGCACAGAGAGTTCCTGTAATTACTGGTTCACTTACCGAATTGACCAGTATTTTGGATAAAACAGTTACCATCGAACAAGTGAATGCAGCGATGAAAGCAGCAAGCAACGAAAGCTTTGGTTATACTGAAGATGAGATTGTTAGTTCAGATGTAATTGGTACCAATTTTGGTTCCTTATTTGATGCAACGCAAACCAAAGTAATGACTGCCGGTGACAAACAACTGGTAAAAACAGTGAGCTGGTATGATAATGAAATGAGTTATGTTTCTCAATTGGTTCGGACTGTAAATTATTTTGCAGGTCTTAT
>CANJAW010000018.1:0-15761 GCA_947472215.1 Chitinophagaceae bacterium | reverse complement strand
CCACGTGGATTTGTATATCCTTCAAAGATTGATTTTATTTTACTTGCAAATGAATTAATTAAAAATGCAAGAGATTCAGTTAAAATTATAATAGATAAATATTTTTTTAATGAGGGTGATATTTCAAAAGACAGTTTGATGAAATACTACATGGCTTACGATTATTTAGACGACTTTGATAGAAAAGATTATTTGGATGTAATTGCAAACTCACTAAAACCTAAAGAGTTGTATAAGTCATTTTCAAATGAACCTAATCTGGTTCAACTCCCTTTATCTAAACTTGATATTTGGCCATGCTCCTCAAGTTCAAAGCCTTGGTCAGATAAGCCTTTTTTCTGGTTCAAAAATCTTGATGATTTCAATCGAGATCAAGAAAAGCTGTTTTATATGCAGGAACTATATGGACGAAAAGCGTCAATGGGATCTTCAGGTGGTGCAGCTATAAGAGGGGTAACATCCAATTTATTTTCAAAAATAAAGTAATTCACTATGTATAATTCTTTCCACGCAATCAAATAACTAAATCTTAATTGCCATGAGAATTACAATTGTATCAGTATTATTGCTAGCACTTCTTTCTTTCAAATCGAAAGCAATTGATAGCAGTGAGCTTAAGGATATTAACGACATATCTGAGGTTATTAATTAGGTTAAAATTAACCAAAAATCTAATTCAAATTAACTCCTATTGAAAACTCTAGGAGGCAAGTCCAGTCATTACAACTAACCTATAACAATTTAAATAACATTGAAATAACAGAAGCCAGCAATCATTTGCAGGGTTTTTTATTGCTGCCGTTTTTGCCTATCTACCCATTATTAGGCTTGCGTAGAAAAAAGGTCGTTTTAGATAGGTAGTGGCAGCAGTAGTGGCACGAAATGAAAAGAAAAAACCCATAACAAATTGATTTACAATCTATTATGGGCTGTTGTTCGTGGTGCGAGCCGGGGTTGAACCGGCGACACATGGATTTTCAGTCCATTGCTCTACCAACTGAGCTATCACACCTTCCCGTTTGGGGTGGCAAAAATAGGAGTTTCTTATCAAAAAACTCGTTACAATCCTATCAATTTAAAAAAAAGCGATAAAAATGCAAGGAATTCGAATTCATCTCTTATTTATGCCACCTAGAATGATTAATGATTTATAATAAAGAATCGATATCAATTACAAAACGATATCGTACATCCGATTTCATCATTCTTTCGTACGCTTCATTAATTTGAGACATTTTGATTACTTCTACATCTGATACAATCTGATGTTCAGCGCAGTAGTCCAGCATTTCTTGGGTTTCCTTGATACCTCCAATCATCGATCCTGCTAAGGAGCGGCGTTTTCCAATAATGGTAAACGCATTAACTACAGAGGGCTTAGGAGGAGCTCCCACTACCACCATTGTTCCATTTACTTTTAGCAAATCAAGGTATTGATTGTAGTCGTGTTCAGCAGAAATGGTACTTAATATAAAATCAAATTTCCCTTTCAGCTTTTTCAATGTTTCAGGTTGAGTAGTTACCTCAAAATGATGTGCTCCCAATTTCAGCGCATCTTGCTCTTTAGATGAAGAGGTACTTAAAACGGTGACTTCTGCACCGAATGACACTCCAAATTTTACCCCCATATGCCCAAGACCGCCTAAACCAACGATTGCTATCTTGTGCCCTTTGCCAATTTTCCAGTATTTCAGTGGAGAGTAAGTAGTAATACCTGCACACAATAATGGGGCAACTCCCTTTAAGGCTAATTTTTCTGATACGTGAAGGACATAATTCTCATCCACCACGATATGCGTTGCATAGCCTCCATAGGTAGGGTTGCCTTGTTTATCAATACTATTATATGTGCCCACCGTTCCATTATCACAATATTGTTCTTCTGAAGCTAAGCAGCTTGGACAGGTGCGACAGGAATCTATAAAACAACCAACCCCTGCCAGATTACCTACCGAAAAATTTTTCACTTTATCTCCTACTTTTGAGATTCTTCCAAGAATTTCATGACCTGGGACCATTGGATAGCTGGATCCGCCCCACTCATTGCGAGCCTGGTGTATATCTGAGTGGCATACTCCAGAATACATAATATCTATAAGAACATCATTAGGACCAACTTCTTTAGTGTTATAATTGAAAGGGGCTAATGGGGAAGTAGCACTTTGTGCTGCGTAACTTTTTGTTGCCGTCATAAGTTGTCAAGTTGTTTTAAAAGACTTTAAATTAAGTTTAGTATTAATTAAACTGTAATAACAAACTGCTGGATGTTTAGTTCCATTTAGGATGAATTTTTTTGGCAGCCCAAAACTAACCCCCTAACCCTCTAACCTCTAAACCTACATAGAAAAGAGGCAATAGGTTAAAGGCTGCAACTTAGTGCAGACCTCAATACTTGTAGCAATGAGATTTTGTAATTTGTCTTTTAAAAATACAGGGCATTTTAATTAGAAATAGCCATCAATTGCATAACTGACAATTTGAGTTATACCAATTTAAAAAAAATACATTTTATCCTTGAGTTTTGAGTACTCGACTAATTACCATACACACTCAAAAATTTGATTCGCATGATTTTTAACTGTTCCCAGTTAAAGCCACTTTCTGACAGTTCTTCCTGTGCTATTTGAAGGCTGCTGGTTTCACAGGCTTTAAAATAATCAATAATCTCTTCCTGCTCATACTGGTCTACCAATTCATCGATTGCATAGTCTAAATTTAGTTTGGTTCCACTCGCTACAATGGTTTCCATTTCTTCTAGTAGCTCATCTATACTAAGGTCCTTTGACTTTGCAATGGTCTCCAAAGGAATTTTTTTGTCTACATTTTGAATAATGAAAATCTTATTGTTATTCCTGTTTACCACTCCTTTCATCACAAAATCATCCGGCTTTTCAATGCCATTTTCCTCCACATAGGATGCAATTATATCCACAAATTTTTTACCATATCGAATGGCTTTTCCTTTACTTACACCCTGGCATTTTTCCAATTCCTCTGTCGTGGTAGGATATAGGGTAGCCATATCCTCTAAGCTACCTTCCAAGAAAATTACAAATGGGGGAAGATTCTTTTCCTTAGCTACTTTTTTACGCAGCTCCTTCAACATCACTACCAATTTTTCGTCTATCGCATTGGCTGCCACTGGCGCTGGAGCCCCTTCGTCATCATCTGCATCCGCACCTTGGAATAAGTTATTGAGTACAATTTTAAAAGAGGTAGGTTTTTTCAAAAAGGTTTCTCCCTTTTTTGTAAACTTTAATACTCCATATTCTTCGATATCTTTTTTGATAAAGCCTTCCAAAATCATTTGTCGCATCAGGGAGTTCCAAAAATGTTCATCCTTGGTTTTTCCGATTCCAAAAAAATCTCTTTCATCGTGTCGGAACATTTTAACCTGTGGATTGGGTTTGCCCCGCAAAATATGCATCAGGTAAACCATGGTAAACTGCTCATCTAGACCCTTTATTATTTTTAGCACCTGCTGTGTTTCTGTTTTTGCCTCCAGTAATTCTTTTGGACTATTACAATTATCACACATCTTGGTACATTGGCTGGTGTCGTATTCTTCGCCAAAATAATTTAATAAAATTTTCCGCCTACATACTGCACTTTCAGCATAGGAAACCGTTTCGTTGATCAGTTGGGCGCCTACCTCCCTTTCACTTAATGGCTTATCACGCATGAGGTGTTCTAGCTTAGCCACATCCTTATGGGAATAGTAAAGAATACACCTGCCCTCCATACCATCCCTGCCCGCTCTACCAGTTTCTTGATAATAATTTTCTATCGATTTGGGAATATTGAAATGTATTACAAAGCGAACATCCGGCTTGTCGATGCCCATACCAAAAGCAATCGTGGCTACAATCACCTGTACATCTTCATTTAAAAAAAGGTCTTGCCGCTCGGCACGTAACTTACTGTCTAGCCCAGCATGGTAAGCAACCGCCTTTATTCCATTGGCCATCAACATATCCGCCAGCTCTTCGGTAGTTTTTCGGTTGAGGGTATAGATAATTCCGCTTTTCCCTTTGTTTTGCGAAATGTAGCGTACAATGCTGGTTACCGTTTGGTCTTTCTGTATTTTGGGAAGGATCTCATAATACAAATTGGCCCGGTTAAAGGACGAAATATAAATTTGTGGATTTCTCAGACCAAGGTTTCTTAAAATATCACTTTGCACTTTTGGGGTAGCCGTTGCTGTAAGTGCAATCATGGGCGCAGCTGGATTAATCATTTCCATCATTTCCCTCAATCGGCGGTATTCAGGCCTAAAATCGTGCCCCCATTCAGAAATACAATGGGCTTCATCTACCGCAAAAAATGAAATCGTTAACTCCTTAAAAAAAGCAATGTTTTCAACCTTGGTAAGTGTTTCAGGAGCTACATATAACATCTTTGTTTTACCAGAAGTAAGATCGTCTTTTACAATTTTCTGTTGTCCTTTATTGAGCGTGCTATTTAAAAAGTGAGCTACATCATCCTTGCTGCTATAGCTTCTTACCAGATCTACCTGGTTTTTCATCAGGGCAATTAAGGGAGAAACGATGATGGCACATCCTTCACTGATAATGGCAGGAAGCTGGTAGCACAAACTTTTTCCCCCGCCGGTTGGCATTATTACCAATGCATCATTGCCAGCCAATAAATTTTTTATGATTGTTTCTTGTGGATCTTTAAAGCCATCAAATCCGAAGTAACTCTGCAGTTGGGCAGTAAGGTTAAGATTTTTCTCTTTATTGATTGCTTTTACGGGCTTGTTTTCCGTTGATGGTAGCTGGGGTTCTTTTGCCGGCCCTTTTTTCGATTTTGCTTTTTCTGTAGCCATAACTTTCTTTGTCCTCAAGCTGGTTTTAAATAGTTGGCAGGTAGATAAAAACCCTTATTTGCGTCCAGAGTTTTTCCTGTCTTTGAATTTTAAAGTGGACGAAGTTAATCTAATCGATTTGCAAAGTCAAATTAACGTCTGTTCCTAAACAGGGTTAAGTTAGTCTATTTTCGTCAAAATGAAGTTTCTATTAATTCCTTCTCCTGTAGAAGCTAAAACCTTGCAGATATTAGGGGGGAAGAGATGCTGGGGGTGACTTTTAAGCCAATAGCTGGCGGAGGCTAATATTATTACCCCTTTGTGTTATGGATGATTTGAAGTAGGTTTGCTGCTTCAAAATGAGCAACAAAAAAATCATACAAACCGCCCTGCAAACAATTCAACTGCAAGCGGATGCGATAAGCAAGTTACAGGGCTTTATCAATGCTGATTTTGAAAGGGCCTTAGAAGCGATTGCCGCCTCCAATGGGAGATTGGTAATCAGTGGAATTGGGAAAAGCGCCATTATAGCAAAAAAAATTGTCGCCACCTTTAATAGCACAGGTACCCCGGCAGTATTTATGCATGCTGCAGATGCCATTCACGGGGATCTAGGTATTGTTCAACCGGAAGATATTATTATACTGATTAGTAAAAGTGGAGATAGTCCTGAAATAAAGGCGTTGGTTCCCTTGATTAAAAATTTTGGCAATGTTTTAATAGGAATGGTAGGCAATCTAGATTCTTTTTTAGCCAGCCAAAGTGAAATCATTTTAAATACTACGGTAGCGCAAGAGGCATGCCCTAATAATCTTGCTCCAACCACCAGTACAACTGCGCAGATGGTAATGGGGGATGCATTGGCAATTTGCCTGATGGAAATGAAGGGTTTTACCAGTGTTGATTTTGCTAAATTCCATCCTGGTGGTGCATTGGGAAAAAGGCTGTTTTTAAAGGTGTCGGAGCTGGCAGCTCAAAATGAAATGCCAATGGTAACAGCGGAAACCAGTATCCGGGAAGTGATTGTGGAAATGACTAATAAGCGGCTGGGGGTAACAGCGGTAGTGAATAGCAATAAAGAGGTAGAGGGGATTATAACCGATGGCGACCTTAGAAGGATGCTTGAAAAGATGGAAAGCTTTGAAACACTGCAGGCAAAAGACATTATGTCGAAAGACCCGCTAACAGTAGAAGAAAATTTATTGGCAGCAGCAGCACTGGAAATCATGAAGTCAAAAAACATAAGCCAGTTGATAGTGGCGAAAGGAAATATTTATACGGGAGTAATTCATATTCATGATATTTTAAAAGAAGGGATTATATAATAAATAGCTGTCAATTTATTAAACAGAAAAGTAAGGTATGACGAAGAACAATTATGTAGCGATTATGGCGGGAGGCATTGGAAGCAGATTTTGGCCGATGAGTCGTACGGATTTCCCCAAACAATTTCTAGATATTTTAAACACGGGCAGAACACTCATTCAGGCTACTTTTGACAGGTTTGCTTTGTTCATTCCTGTCGAACAGATTTATATTGTAACTACAGAACAGTATAAACATATTGTAATCGATCAGCTTCCCAATCTGCCGGAAGCAAATATATTATGTGAGCCTTCTCGTAAAAATACCGCTCCTTGCATCGCCTTTATTTCTTATAAACTTCGGCAAATCAATCCAGAAGCCAATTTGATCTGCGCACCCGCCGATCATATTATTCTAGAGCCAGAAAATTTTAAAAGCAAATGCCTGGAAGCGCTTTGTTTTACCTCCGAAAACCAGGCGTTGGTAACATTGGGTATTAAACCCACGCATCCCAATACCGGTTATGGCTATATCCAATACGAGCCACAGGCCAAGAGTGAAAATGTGTTCAAGGTAAAAACCTTCACTGAAAAACCAGACAGGGAATTGGCCAAAACTTTTATCTCTAGCGGCGATTTTTTATGGAATGCAGGCATTTTTGTATGGCAGATTAAGAACATTATTCAGGCGTTTGAAATATTTTTACCCGAAATGCATGAAGTGTTCGATGCTGAAAAAGACAATTTTAATACCCCCTCAGAAAAGGAAGCCATTGAACGAATTTATCCTCAGTGCATAAATATTTCCATTGATTATGGCGTAATGGAAAAAGCGGACAATGTTTATATTATTCCTTCTTCTTTTGGCTGGAGCGATTTAGGGACTTGGGCAAGCGCTTATGATAATCTTGAAAAAGATTATTTTGAAAATGCAGTGGCAGGAAGCAATGTAATGATTATTGACGCTACTAAAAATATCATTCATGCCAATAACAAGAAACTAGTGCTGGTGCAGGGCCTCGATGACTTTATAGTGGTGGATACGGAAGACGTGTTGCTTATTTGTAAAAAAGACAAAGAGCAGGCGATCAAAGAATATGTAGCGGAAGTAAAAAGAAATAAAGGAGAAAGATATCTGTAGCGAGTTTTCCACTCATTAGAAAATACTGCGACAATTATAAAGGGGCTGTTTGATTTTAAAATTCCATTGATAGTGAATCCTTCAATACATAGCAAACTTCCACATGTAGGCACTACTATTTTTACGCGGATGAGTTCGCTTGCGGATCAATACAATGCAATTAATCTAGGCCAGGGATTTCCCGATTTCATGATGAGCGAAGTATTGATTGATTTGGTAAATGCTTCGATGCAAAAAGGCCATAATCAATATGCGCATATGAATGGCCTGGGGGTATTACGAGAAAGGATAGCCGAAAAATCCGAAAAACTCTATGGAGCAAAGCTGAATCCAGAAACAGACATTACCATTACTCCTGGCGGAACGTATGCAATATTTACAGCACTAACAACGGTACTGCGGCCAGGCGATGAAGTAATTGTGTTTGAGCCTGCTTATGATAGTTATATCCCCACCATTGAATTAAATGGAGCGGTACCTATTTTAATTCCCCTCATTTTCCCCCACTATTCGATTGATTGGAATTTGGTTAAGCAGCGACTGTCTCCTAAAACAAAAATGATCATACTCAATTCGCCGCACAACCCTACGGGTAGTATATTGGGAAAGGAAGATATGGAGCAATTGCGTGCGCTAGTGAAAAATACAGACCTATTTATCCTGAGTGATGAAGTATACGAACATTTAATATTTGATAATAAACAGCACGAAAGCATTTTGCGTTATCCTGATCTGCTGCAAAGGAGTTTTGTGTGTTTTTCTTTTGGCAAAACTTACCATTGCACTGGGTGGAAAATGGGTTATTGTATATCCCCTGCTGCATTGATGAAAGAGTTTAGAAAAGTGCACCAGTTCAATTGTTTTTCCTGCCATAGCCCCGTGCAATTTGCCTTGGCAGATTACTTGCAGCAAGAAGAACCTTATCTGCAGTTAGGAAAACAGCTACAACAAAAAAGAGATTCCTTTCAGCAAATGATGCAACTAACAAAATTCAAGGCATTAGCTTCTTATGGAAGTTATTTCCAGTTATATAGTTATGCAGGTATTACAGACGAGGGTGAAATGGATTTCGCAATCAGGCTAACCAAAGAGCACGGAGTGGCAACGATACCCGCCTCCGCCTTTTATGTAAATGGAACGGAAAATAAAGTGCTCCGTTTTTGTTTTGTAAAAAATGAAGCCACGCTTGAAGCTGCCGTAAATCGGTTAATTACGGTACTATAATTCATTTCCATAGTTCCCTTCATTTTTTAAAGGCGCATATGCATGCTAGTAAGAGGTAGCGGGGATATTACTATTAGTAAAATCATCTCTCCCACTGATTTATCTCATATAATCAAGTTGTGGTTTAAAATATATTTGGCACTTAAACAGCGTCAAAATGAAAACCGTTATCGTTTCAGTGGATTTTTCCACCACCTCCACCAATGCTGCTGAATTCGCGGCTAATCTTGCAGCATTTTACGGAGCCGAGATCTGGCTTTACCATGCCTTTCAAATTCCTATTGCTTTAAGTGAATTTGCCTATCCGGTTGTTGATATTGCAGAAATGCAAAAAGCGGCCGACCACGAACTGGAAGTATTAAAAAAAATCACCCAGGGTAAATTAAGGCGAACAATCAAAATTCATACCTTGGCCGAGATGAATGTACTTCAGTTGGGGCTTACTAAACTTTGCAATGACTTAAAGCCTGATTTGGTGGTGATGGGTCTTTCTGGAAAAACCACATTGACCCGGTTGATAGTAGGAAGCAATACCATTAAAGCCATTTATGAATTAACGTATCCAGTATTGGTAGTACCTCCGCAAGCAGAGTTTATACCGGTTAGAAAAATTGGTTTTGCTTGTGATTATCGGCAGGTGGAAAAAACAACTCCGGTTGCAATGCTCAAAAAATTTGTGACAGATTTTAATGCTGCGCTACATGTGATGAATGTAGATCATCACAATAGCTTTCCGGATGCAAAAAAAGTGCAGGAAAGTTATTTGATTAACGAATTGTTGCGTGATATGAAAGCCGAGTTTCATTCAATTGAAGCAACAGAAATAACAGAGGGGATTAATTGGTTTGTCGATAAGTCGAAACTCGACTGGTTGGTGGTCATTCCAAAAAAACACCGACTGGTAGAAAAAATGTTTAAGAGAAGTCAAACCAAGGAGCTGGTTTACCATACCCATGTACCCATTCTATGCATTCATGAGTAAGCCTGTCGTAATCAATTCAAAAATATTTATCCTTGAAAATCGAAAATCAAATTTTTGATTTTCAAGGATAAATATTTTTATAATTTTGCTAAATGCTTTGTTAAAAAGGACTTCACATTGCATATGACAATCCCCTCTTTTGTTTTGTAATCTTCTATATCTGGCACCACTACAAAATTTCTTTTGGTTTGCAAGTCGGTAATACTCTGTAGATTTCCTCGGCTCAGACTCGGTGCATTATTGAGTTTTACTTCAATACAGGCAATCGGCCGGATGCCTCTTGCCAGCACAATATCGTATTCTGCTCCTGATTGGGTTCTATAATAATACATATCCATCCCTGATGGTTTCATTTGTTTTATTTGTTCAACGACATAACCTTCCCATGATGAACCAACGACAGGGTGCCCTTTAAGCGCGATCATATTATCCACACCGCTCAATTGATGGAGCAACCCACTATCACGTATGTATACTTTAGGCGCTTTTACCAGCCTTTTTTTTGTATTGATAAAAAAGGCCGGTAGCCGGTGTACCAAAAATGCGCCTTCTAAAAAATCTACATAACGGTTGACTGTAGGTGCAGTAATTCCTAATGACCGACCAACCATTTCCGCATTCCATACACCACCATTGATGTGTGCCAGCATACTAAGCAGCCTGCTGATTACATTGCTAGTAAGATCAACGCCGAATAAAGCGCCCAAGTCCCTTTCCACATAACTGCGTATAAAACTGCGCAGCCATTCGGTTGCTGCGTTTTCATTTCTTGCTAGCAGTGGCGTAGGGAAGCCCCCTCGGAGCCAATGCTTATCCCGACTGATTTTTTCCGGCAATTCAATATAATTAATGGGCGACAACTCGCGGTAGGCAATGCGTCCTGCAAGGGATTCTGAAACACCTTTTACCAACTGCGGGGAGGCACTTCCAAGTAAAATGAATTTACCATTGTGCCGGTTTTTGTCAATCACAGAGCGCAATACAGCAAACAAGGATGGCATCGTTTGTACCTCATCAATTATAATACACTTGTCTTTATTTGCAGTTAAAAATGTAAAAGGATCAGACAGCCGACGAACATCTAGCGGGTTTTCTAGATCAAGGTATAGCGTGGGGTATTTTTGTGAAGCTGCAAGCTGCTTGGCAAGTGTAGTTTTGCCCACTTGCCTTGCACCAAGTATCGCTACCGCAGGAAATTGCTTCATTAATAGGGCTATTTCTTTCTCAATATGCCGATGTACCATTTTTCGAAGATAATTATTATCCTTGAAAATCAAAAATATGATTTTCGATTTTCAAGGATACAAAAATTCAACCATCATTTCAAATTGGCCCTTTACCTAAGTAATTCACCCTTGCAGAAGCCTTGAATGTATTGATTCAGGCAGCATCACTAGGTTAACGGATTCGGTTTTAAGAATAAAGCGAAATAAAAAAAGCCAGGATCAATATATCCTGGCTTTGTAATTTATTTGACAGTCGGCAGATTAAAACTCTGCACTTTTTGGATACCTTGGAAAAGGGATAACATCTCTTATATTGCCCATCCCAGTTACAAACTGTACCAATCGCTCAAACCCTAAGCCAAAGCCGGCATGCGGACAAGCACCAAATCTTCGGGTGTCAAGATACCAGTTGAGTTCTTCGGCAGGTATATTCATTTCATTCATTCGTTGCGTAAGCTTATCTAGTCTTTCTTCTCTTTGTGAACCACCAACGATTTCTCCAATACCGGGGGCTAAAATATCCATCGCCGCTACTGTCTTGCCATCCTCATTCATCCGCATATAAAACGATTTGATATCTTTCGGGTAGTCTGTTAAAATAACCGGTTTTTTAAAATGTTTTTCCACTAGGTAGCGCTCATGTTCACTTTGTAAATCAGCCCCCCATCCCTCTATCAAATAATGAAATTTCTTTTTCTTGTTGTGGTTGCTTTCTTTTAAAATCTCAATAGCCTCTGTATAGGTCAATCGCTCAAAATCATTGTTTACAACAAAGTCAAGTTTTTCCATCAGTGCCATTTCATTTCTTTCATTCTGTGGTTTTTGTTTTTCTTCTTCTTCTAACCGTTGTGCTAAAAATTCAATGTCCTCCTTATTGTGATCGATGGCGTATTTTATTACATACTTAATAAATTCCTCTGCAAGATTCATATTGTCTTCCAAATCATTAAAAGCCACTTCAGGTTCAATCATCCAAAACTCAGCCAAGTGCCTAGTTGTATTGCTATTTTCTGCCCGAAAGGTAGGCCCAAAGGTATAAATATCACTAAATGCCATCGCAGCCAGTTCTCCCTCTAGTTGGCCACTTACCGTTAAGTTGGTACTGCGGCCAAAAAAATCTTCTTTAAAGTTGATCGTGCCATCTTCATTTTTAGGAGCGCTGCCATCCAATGGCAGACAGGTCACTTTAAACATTTCTCCTGCACCTTCTGCATCGCTTGCAGTAATAATCGGCGTATGTAAGTATACAAATCCTTTGTCATTAAAAAATTGATGCACCGCAAAAGCCAGCGAATGTCGAACCCTGAAAATAGATCCAAATGTGTTGGTTCTAAATCGCAGATGAGCAATTTCCCTTAAAAATTCAAGACTGTGTTTTTTAGGTTGCAGCGGAAATTTTTCCGCATCACTATCTCCGAGTATTTCTATCGTACTAGCTTTTAATTCTACTTTTTGTCCTTTGCCCATCGAAGCAATTACTTCGCCTGCTACTTTTATGCAAGCGCCAGTGGTTAGGCGCTTCAGTATTTGCTCATCAAACTCTCCAAGGCTAGCTACTACCTGTAAATTATTATTGGTGCTGCCATCATTCAAGGCGATAAACTGGTTGTTACGAAAAGTGCGTACCCAGCCCATTACAGTAGCTTGGTAATTGGCAGTATCATTGGACAATAGTTCTTTAATCCTCACTCTTTTGTTAAACATGCGCCTTAATTTTAGGAATGCAAAGATAGTCCGCATTTTTATATTCAAAGGGGGATGTAAGATTTTATGCTACAGGATCGGCAATTTAAGGCGGCTTTGCGCTTATTTTACCCGTAAAACTAGTCCGTTCATTTATTAGTATAATGGCGAGGCTTCGCCCGTTTGGCAGCTATTGATCCTTTGTGTAGGATTGATTACAAGTACCAAATGGCCTACCTTTGTGCTATGAAAATAGCCTTTTTTTCTACCAAATCATATGATCGGGATTTTTTTGACCACTATGTCTCCTCCCATGAAATTATTTATTTTGAAGCTGGCCTCAATGAACAAACAGTGAATCTGGCAAAAGGTTGTAGAGCAGTTTGTGTATTTGTGAATGACTCATTAACTGCAGCTGTAATCGGCGAACTCAATAAATTAGGTGTGCAGTTAATTGCTTTGCGGTGCGCGGGTTTTAATAATGTGGACCTCGCTGCTGCAAGAGAAAACGGGCTATCGATTGTAAGAGTACCGGCATATTCACCCTATGCCGTTGCGGAGCATGCGGTTGCATTGATTTTGACATTAAATAGAAAAACCCATAAAGCGTATAACCGAGTGCGTGAAGGCAATTTTTCTTTGGAAAGGCTTACAGGATTTGATTTACATGGAAAAACGATTGGGGTAATCGGAACGGGAAAAATTGGCCAAGTATTTTGTGATATCATGCTTGGTTTTGGATGCAAGGTACTGGCGTTCGACCTAGTGGCACACCAGCCAACTGTTGCAAAAGGAGTTGACTATTTACCCCTGATTGACCTTTTTCATCAGTCGGATATCGTTTCTCTTCATTGCCCTTTAAATGAGCAAACTAGACATATTATCAATGCATCAACGATTGCTATGATGAAGGAGGGGACGATGTTAATTAATACTAGTAGAGGCGCATTAATTGATACGCCTTCGGCGATTAATGGTTTAAAAACTGGTAAAATAGGCTATCTGGGATTAGATGTATATGAACAGGAGGAAAAATTGTTTTTCAATGACCTTTCAGAAAATATCATCCAGGACGACGATATTATGCATCTACTCAGCTTTCCCAATGTATTAATTACAGCTCATCAGGGTTTCTTTACAGCCGAAGCATTGACACAGATTGCTCAAATAACACTTGCTAATCTAGATGATTTTGAGGCCGGAAATAGGTTAAAAAATGCCCTTTAGCGTCCTCTTCACTAATGAAAGGGACGTAACTTAAGAGGTTTGTGCGGTTGCTTTTGAGAAAGCAATCAATCCCTAAAACAAAAAAAAATGTATTTTTTAAGAAAAACACCGTAATATTGTCAAGGAATATTGCTGACAAGGTCTTTCCAATCGTTCACTTCGTCAGACGGTCCCATTCCATTAACTATTATTCTCAATTACATTTTCAGATTTTAAGACTAGATTTTTTGAAAAAAATCATTTTCACTTTTTTATGTACGACATTTTACAACTGAACGATATGCTCGTTCCAGAGTTGCAGGATATTGCTGAGCAACTTGCTATTCCCAATTATAAAAAAATAGACAAACAGGACCTTATTTACAAAATCCTGGACAATCAATCCATTATGAGTGCAGAAACCAAAGGAAATCAGGAAGAAAAACCAAAACGTAAAAGAACTTTAAAAGTTACGCCCGCCATTAGTAAAGAGGAACCCGTGGCAATACAAGAAAAGGCAGAACCAAGAGCAGAGTCTAAGTCAGCCAAAAAACTCGACCTTCCTGCAGATAAAAAAAAGGCAGCAAAGAAAGTTGAGCTGGAAGAAGATGATGAAGAAGAAATGCAACCCATCACCAACGAACAAACAACTGTTCCTGCTGCAATAGCCTCTTTATTGCAAGAAGAAGATATTCAGCAGCAGCAACCAGAGTTGCAGCAAACTGAAAATGCACAACAGTCCCAAAATACCGGCAAACAGTACCAGCAACGCCGAGATACCCAAGTTTTTAATATAGAATTTGATGGCATCATATTAGGAGAAGGTGTATTGGAAATGATGCCGGATGGATATGGCTTTTTAAGAAGCAGTGACTATAATTATTTATCATCACCCGATGATGTATATGTTTCTCCTTCGCAGATAAAATTATTTGGTTTAAAAACAGGAGATACCGTATATGGATCTGTTCGCCCTCCAAAAGAAGGTGAAAAATACTTTGCGCTATTAAAGGTAGAAACCATTAATGGAAAAAGTCCGGATGAAGTAAGAGACCGAGTTCCATTTGATTACCTTACTCCATTGTTTCCTTTTGAAAAATTAAATCTTACTACCGCTTCTAATAATTACAGCACAAGGATAATGGACCTCTTTACGCCAATTGGTAAAGGCCAGCGTGGATTGATTGTAGCCCAGCCCAAAACAGGTAAGACCATGTTGCTTAAGGAACTAGCGAATGCGATTGCTGAAAATCATCCAGAATGTTACCTGATGATTGTATTGGTAGATGAAAGGCCGGAAGAGGTTACAGATATGGAGCGTAGCGTGAAAGCGGAAGTAATTGCTTCTACCTTTGATGAGCCTGCAGAAAAGCATGTGAAAGTTTCCACCATCGCCTTGCAAAAAGCAAAACGTTTGGTAGAATGCGGTCATGATGTGGTGATATTGCTGGATAGCATTACTCGTTTGGCGAGAGCTCATAATACCGTTGCCCCATCAAGTGGTAAAGTGCTGAGTGGTGGTGTGGAAGCAAATGCGATGCAAAAACCAAAGCAGTTTTTTGGTGCTGCCCGTAAAATAGAATTTGGCGGATCATTGACTATCATCGCCACCGCTCTAGTAGATACTGGAAGCAAAATGGATGAAGTTATTTTTGAAGAATTTAAGGGTACCGGTAATATGGAACTTCAACTGGATAGAAGATTGTCTAACCGACGTATTTACCCAGCCATTGATATTGTAGCATCTTCTACCCGTAGGGATGATTTATTACTGGATAAGGAAACCTTCCAGCGGATGTGGGTATTGCGGAAGCATATGGCTGACATGAATCCTGAAGAAGCCTTGAATACTTTATTGAAAAACATGAAGGGAACAAAAGATAATGCGGAGTTTCTGACTTCTATGAATGGATAATTTCATACGCTGATAGAATTAAATATTTTAAGGGCTGCTGAATTTTTCAGCAGCTTTTTTTGTAAGTATATTTACTTTCATTCAATCAATAACGATCCTATCAAAAAGACTACAACTAAATGGCAGTTCAAAAAATAACGATAGAGCCGTTTCTAGAACTGGCAGCACAATATACGGTACTGGATGTACGAAGTCCGGGAGAATATTTGCATGCCCATATTCCAGGTGCATTCAGCCTCCCTTTATTTACTGATGAAGAAAGAAAGGTGGTGG
>CANJAW010000017.1:0-16030 GCA_947472215.1 Chitinophagaceae bacterium | reverse complement strand
CTAAATTACCGGAATGAAACAATTTTCAATTGTGCTAAATGTGGTATTACTCACTGCAGTGGCTTTTTTATACTATCTCCACTTTTCGGTACCCGCTCAGTCTTCTTCGAGTTTTAGTTCAATTACTACCAAATTTCATGACACTTCCAAGTGCGATAGGATTTCTGTTGCTTACGTTGAATTGGATTCTTTGAATAAAAATGTGTTTTTTATCAAGGAGCGGAAAAAAGAGTTGGAGGGTGAGCAAAGGGTAATTGCCAACGAATACGAAGGAGCTTACCGAAAAATGACACTGCTTAGGGATGAATTTATAAAAAAAGGGAAGTCGATTACCCAGCAGGAGGCAGAAGCCTTTCAGGAAAAACTGGGCATCCAACAACAGCAAATTGAACAACAAAAGCAGCAGAAGACCCAGCAATTGGCAGAAAAAGGGGCAAGGGTAATGGAGGATATGCAGGGTAAATTAAAAGACTTTATGAATGAATACAATAAAAATAAAAAATTTACGATGATTTTTACTACCGGAGCAGGGCTAGACTATTTTCTTTATAAAGATGCTTCGCTGGATATAACTTCTGAAATTGTAAAGGGGTTGAATGAAAAAATGAAATAGGAAGGCGATTAATTATTCAATCAATTTATTTATCTTCAATCCCGTTTGCTGACGGGTTTTTTTGTGCCCCACAATTTTTAACCTTTAAATTCAACCAATAATGTCCAATCCTACTACCCAACAATCCAATTTTAAGCCATCTCTTGGCTTGTTTGATTCCACCATGATCGTTGCAGGGTCGATGATTGGCTCTGGGATTTTTATAGTGAGTGCAGATATGCTCAAAGATATGGGTAGTGCAGGTTGGTTATTGGCTGCCTGGCTCATTACTGGATTTATGACGCTGACTGCTGCATTAAGTTATGGTGAGTTGAGTGCAATGTATCCAAAGGCCGGTGGACAATATGTGTACCTTAAAGCTGCTTACAATCCTTTTATCGGTTTTTTATATGGCTGGAGTTTTTTTGCTGTAATTCAAACTGGCACCATTGCGGCGGTGGCGGTTGCTTTTGCAAAATTTGCGGGATATTTTTTTCCTGCACTTGCCTGGGAGGAGGTAAATACATTTTCTATATTGGGGCTAAAAATTCACTATGCACAATTGGTAGCAATAGTACTAATCATATGCCTGACACTTATCAACACCCGTGGTATTCAGTCAGGAAAACTTATTCAAACATTTTTCACTTCAGCCAAACTGCTTTCGCTATTTGGTTTAATCATAGCCGGTTTTATTGCATTTAATTGGGAGATTTGGAGCGCCAATTGGCAAAATCCTTGGGTTATGCAGCACCTCACCAAAACTAACGGCTCTATTAATTTTGAGCCACTATTAATTGGTTCGGCATTAGGGGCTATGGCTAGTGCCATGGTGGGGAGTATTTTCAGTAGTGATGCCTGGAACAATGTAACTTTTATTGCAGGTGAAATAAAAAATCCACAAAAAAATATCGGATTGAGCCTATTCTTAGGAACCTTGATTGTAACCGTGATTTATATTCTGATGAATGTGGTTTATCTAGCCACGGTTCCATTGCATGAATTAGCTTTTGCAAAAGACAACCGGCTAGCACTCAGTGCCTCCGAAGCTATTTTTGGAAGTAGTGGTACAATAATTATTGCAATAATGATTATGGTATCAACCTTTGGTTGCAACAATGGATTGGTATTGGCTGGCGCAAGGGTATATTATACAATGGCCAAGGATCAATTGTTTTTTAAGAAGGCTGGAACCTTGAATAAAAACATTGTTCCTGAATGGGCCTTATGGATTCAATGTGCAATGGCTTGTATATTATGCCTTAGTGGAAGGTATGGTGATTTGCTGGATATGGTTTCATTTATTGTGGTCATTTTTTATGTACTCACTATTGCCGGAATCTTTATTTTACGTAAAAAATATCCTGATGCCGACAGGCCTTATAAGGCATTTGGATACCCATTTTTGCCAATAATCTACATGGTAATGGGGGTTAGTTTTTGCGGCTTACTAATTTTCTATAAACCACAATTCACTTGGCCAGGGCTTATTATTACCCTTATAGGAATTCCTTTGTATTATCTTGCAGTTCGAAATAAAAATTCAGCCGATTAATATTTTCAGTGATGGTGAGTAAAGTTTGTAATGATATTTTTGATAGCTGTATAAGTGATTATCATCTTTTGGATAATGTGGATGCGGTTATTGGTAATCCATTTCCTGCAAATGGATTTGATAATTTATTGTATGCAAAAAATTGGGTAGATACGGTACAATGGCATTTGGAAGATATCGTTCGCAATCCATCAATCGATTCGGAGGCAGGGTTGTTATTAAAAAGACGAATCGATGCATCTAACCAAGTTAGAACGGATATGGTGGAATACATTGATAGTTATTTCTTGGAGCAATACCAGGATGTAAAGCCCAAGGAAACCGCATTGATTAATACCGAGAGTCCTGCCTGGGCAATTGATCGCTTGTCAATTCTGGCGCTGAAAATATATCATATGAATGTAGAAGTTACCCGTAAGGATGCTACCGAGCTACATATTATTGCCTGCTCCAAAAAATTGGAGGTACTATTAGAGCAGCGGGTTGACTTGTCTACATCAATCGATGAGCTGCTAGCGGATATTGCTAACGGTAACAAGTACATGAAAGTGTACAAGCAAATGAAAATGTACAATGATCCAGGGCTTAATCCTGTTTTATACCAGCAGCAAAATAAGCCTTCTTAAAAAATTTAAATTGGCTGCTATTTTCATGTAGTTGCTACAAATGTGCAGTACATCCAGTATCAAAAAATAAAGCATTCCAGAAATTTAATTGTAACATTTTAATGGTTTAAAATATTTTGCAAACGCCTAAGCACATATTGGTGATTCGTTTTTCATCCATGGGAGATGTAGCGATGACTGTGCCCGTTATTAAAAATGTATTGGATCAAAATCCTGAATTGCAAATAACGATGGTGTCCAATGCTTTTTTTGAACCTTTATTTGATGGCTTGGAAAGATGCCATTTTTATCCTGCTTATTTAAAAGGAAAGCACAAGGGCCCTTTTGGGATGGCTCGTTTATTTCAAGCACTTAAAAAAAACACCCAATTTACTGCCGTGGTGGATTTACACAGTGTATTGAGGTCACATTTGCTATCCGCATTTTTTAAAGTAAAAGGGTTAGGGATTGCTACAATTGATAAGGGCAGGACTGAAAAGAAATTGCTTACTCGCAAAGAACAGAAAATGCTCGAACCACTGATGTCTATGCATGAGCGGTATGCTTCTGTATTTAGGAAAATCGGTTTTCCTGTTCAGTTAGAAGTTGGTCAGCCAATTTATTGTAGAAAGATTATTCCGTTTGCATTGCAGGCTGTATTTGCTACCGGAAAAAAAGTTATTGGGGTTGCTCCTTTTGCACAATATCAAGAGAAGATGTACCCAATTGATAAAATGAAAGTAGTAGTGACACAATTAGTTGCAGCTAACTATATCGTTTTGCTATTTGGAGGTGGAAAATTGGAATCGGCTATTTTAGATCAGTGGGAGAAAGATATTTTTTCCGCATTCAATGTGGCAGGCAAGTATGCCTTCAAAGAGGAACTGGCTATTATCAGCAATTTAGATCAAATGGTCAGTATGGATTCTGCCAATATGCACCTGGCGTCTTTATTTACTGTGCCAGTAGTAAGTGTCTGGGGTGCTACCCATCCTTACGCTGGGTTTACTGGCTGGGGGCAAGGGGATAAAAATATTATTCAGCTGGAACTTGCTTGTCGCCCATGTTCTGTATTTGGGAATAAGCCCTGTTATCGTGGAGATTATGCATGTATGCATTGGATCGCAGAGGAGTTGATTGTCCAAAAAATTACAAAAGTATTCAATGGGTAGGCAGTATATTTCAGCCTACGACTTTATTGATTGACTTAAAAATACTGTTTACATAGAAAAGATTCATTAGCCTCTCACTTGTCCATCACCGCGAACAATCCATTTATAGCTACATAGTTCCTTTAGTGCCATTGGACCACGTGCATGTAGTTTTTGAGTGCTGATCCCTATTTCTGCGCCAAGACCAAATTGCGCGCCATCTGTAAAAGCAGTCGACACATTAGCATATACTACCGCTGCATCCACCTGTTGTAGGAACTGGTCAATGTGTTGTTGGTTTTGCGATATGATGGTTTCGCTGTGTTTGCTGCTGTGTTCCGAAATATGGATGATGGCAGCTTCTATGTTTTGAACTGTTTTAATGGACATGGTATAGTCAAGAAATTCAGTTCCGTAATGCATTTCGTTGGCATGCTTTAATAACGCAGCTGGGTATATGTTTTCCAATGCGCCATAGGATGCATCATCTGCATAAAGTAATACATTTTTTTCTGCCATATTGATGACCAACTCGGGTAGGTTTTTCAATTGACTGGCATGCAGCAATAAACAGTCTAGTGCATTGCAAACGCTGACTCTTCTTGTTTTTGAATTATAAATGATTGCTTTTCCTTTTTCTACATTGCCGCTTTCGTCAAAATAGGCATGTACAATTCCGGCACCCGTTTCAATTACGGGAACTTTTGATTCTTTGCGAACGAAGTCAATCAGTTGCTGACTACCTCGGGGAATAATCACATCCACATAATCTACCGCATGTAATAATTGGAGGGTAGCTTCTCTAGTAGTAGGGAGCAGTTCAATACAGTTTTCGGATAAACCATGTTGTTGTAAAACAGACTGGATAAGTTTTACAATGGCTACATTAGAAAATGCTGCATCACTACCACCCTTCAAAATACAGGCATTGCCAGATTTTAAGCATAGGGCGAATACATCAAAAGTGACATTTGGGCGAGCTTCAAAAATCACTCCTATCACCCCCAATGGTACGGTTACTTTACTGATATGCATACCATTGTCCATGGTACGTTCTTCGAGCAGGGTACCAATCGGGTTTGGCAAGCTCGCTACTTTACTTATTTCACGGGCTATACCCTGCAAGCGGGTTGTAGTAAGTTGAAGCCGGTCATACTTTGGATCGTCCATAGACATCCGCTCAAGATCTTTTTGATTCTCTTGCAAAATCGTTTTACTATGCGTAATAACGGCTTCTGATAAAGTTTCCAAAACACTGTTTACCTTTTCCCCGCTGAGCTGCACCAATTTTTTACTTGCCTGTTGAACAGTCTTGAAATTGCTTACCAGTGAATGTATATCTGTACTCATTTTTTTGGTTCGTTGTTTAAAAATAAATAATCATAGTGCACCAAGGCTTTTTCGTTTTTTTTGCTCATTAATTCTGCTGCTTTTTCCGAATGGTATTGGGCTTTGCCAACACCTAACTGAATGCCTGATTTACTGATGATTTGTATGATTTCACCTTTTTTAAAGCTTCCTTCAATCTTTGTGATACCAACGGGAAGTAAGCTGGTTGGTTTATTGGATTGCAAGGCTTTTTCAGCGCCCTCATCTATGACCACAGCGCCTTTTACAAAACCTTCTGAGTGGGCCACCCATTTTTTGATACTTGAAATATTTTTTCTTGGTTTAAATAAAGTTCCAATGGGCAAGTTGTTGGTAATATCAATTAAAATATTAGCCAGTTTACCATCGGCTATCTGAACCGGAATGCCCATGCTAGCTACTTTGTTTGCCATACTGCATTTGGTTAGCATACCGCCGCGGCCAAAATTTGATTTTTCGGAGGTAATAAAACTTTCAAATTCGGTATCTCCATATTCAATGATGGGAATCAGTTTAGAGGAAGCCTTGTCTGGGGCACCATCATAAATGCCCTTTACATTGGAAAGGATAATTAATTTATCGGCATTCACCATTCCTGAAACCAACCCTGCCAGTTCATCATTGTCGGTGAACATGAGTTCCGTTACAGATATCACATCATTTTCATTCAAAATGGGGATTACATTATTTTGCAATAGAACAGAAATACAATTTTTCATATTGATGTAATGCTCTCGGTCTCTAAAATCCTCTTTGGTTACTAGTACCTGTGCGCACAAACAACCTTGTGTGGCAAACTGTTCCGCATAAATATTAATGAGTTTGATTTGCCCTACAGAAGCAAACAATTGTCTTTTGCTGATTTCATCTGTTTTAGGGGGAGGGGTAATCAAACTTCTTCCTGCAGCAACTGCTCCGGAGGATATTAAAATGATGTCAATTCCTTCCTTGTTGAGGGTACTGATTTGCCTGGTAAGTTGTTCAATGCTATTTAAGTCAAGGCCTCCACTTTGTTGTGCTACAACATTTGACCCCACTTTGATTACAATTCTTTTTTTTCTAATTGGCATATGTAAAATTATAGTTTTTACCGCAAATACACCTTTTCCTTTAGGACTGAATTGTATCAGCCTGATTTTACCGAAAGTGGTAAATATCCTTACTGGTACTTTATCTGGTTGGCTATCGTAACCAAGCGTAAATAATTTGGAGTTTACTAGGTTTCAGAAAGGGGTAAAAAAATCTGCTAATTGTATTTATTTACTTTACCCGAATAATTATAAATTTGCAGTAATGAAAAAATATGCAGTAATCGTTGCCGGAGGTAGCGGCAGCAGGATGAAGGCAAATTTGCCCAAGCAATTTTTACTTTTAAATGGTAAGCCAATACTTTACTATACCCTCGATACTTTTTTAAAATCCTATGCTGATCTGCAGATTATATTGGTATTACCCGAAGATTATATTGCAGCCGGACAGGAAATCATCGATGCATTCTTTGATTATGAGCGGATAAAAATTACGGTCGGCGGTAGAACGCGGTTTCACTCCGTACAAAGTGGACTTCAGTTAATCAGCGAAGAGAGTATTGTATTTGTGCACGATGGGGTGAGGTGTTTGCTTTCTACTGATCTTATTCATCGATGTTATCTTGCTGCGGAAGAATTTGGATCAGCTATACCGGTTACCCATTCTAAAGACAGTGTTCGTATGGTGAATGAAGAGGGCAACGAAGCCATTGAACGCAATAGGGTAAAGCTGGTGCAGACACCCCAGGCTTTTCACAGTAAAATATTATTACCAGCCTTTACAATCGATTATAAAGACAAGTTTACAGATGAAGCAACCGTAGTGGAGGCTTTTGGATTGAAGGTGCATTTGATTGAAGGGGAGGAGCAAAATATTAAAATTACCCAACCGGTTGATTTATTATTGGCGGAAGGGATTATTAATCCAACTAATCAACCGTAAAATATTCCCAGGATTGCCAGTTACATTGCTTGCTGGTGGCTGATTTTTTCTAAAATTTGGTGTGCTACATCCATCGCCCTAAATCCATCCAGTATGGTCACAGGCGTGTCGGTACCTTGGTTGATCGCATTTACAAAGGCTTCCAATTCCATTTTGATTGCATTACCTGATTCTACAGCAGGGTTGGCTATGGCGATTGTTTTTTTGCCATTGTTGGTTTCTATGTCAAAAGTAAATACATGTTTATCTTCAGGGGTATTGAGTTTAATAACCTCTGTTTTCTTTTCTAAAAAATCTATGCCAATGTAGGCGTCTTTTTGAAACAATCGCATTTTACGCATTTTTTTCATTGATATGCGACTGCTGGTAAGATTGGCAACACAGCCATTATCAAATTCAATGCGAACGTTGGCTATATCGGGCGTATCGCTCATTACTGCCACGCCATTGGCCGAGATGTATTTGACATTGCTATTTACCAAATGAAGGACAATGTCAATATCGTGTATCATCAGGTCAAGTATAACGCTTACATCGGTGCCTCGAGGGTTAAATTGGGCTAGGCGGTGTACTTCGATAAACATCGGGTTGATGGTATAGCTTTTTAAGGCTAAAAAAGCGGGATTAAATCTTTCAACATGGCCTACCTGAAATTTAATATTGGCTTCTCTGGCAAGCTTTAGTAATTCCCTTGCCTCGTCCATGGTATTGGCCAAAGGTTTTTCAACAAAAACGTGTTTACCCTTGGTGATGGCGGCTTTACTTATCTCAAAGTGTTCGGTGGTAGGAGCTACAATGTCTACAATGTCGCAGGCATCCATTAGTTGTTCAGCATCTTCAAATTGGGGGAGTTGGTATTTTTCAATAACTTCTTTTGAGTTTTCTTGTGCCGGATCAAAAAAACCAACCAGTTGTACCCCCTCAATTTCTTTCCAGTTATTTAAATGAATCTTTCCCAAGTGGCCAACACCAAAAACACCAACTTTTAACATAACCGTATTGTTTATTCAAAGATAAGTTGCTCCTTTGATAAGCTATTGGCTTATACAGGGATGTTAATAAATATGTATAGGGGATATTCATTTTCCAACCCTACAATAGTTGTCAAATTGCATCCGATGTTGTCAGTAGAAATAGCCAACCGGTCATTTCTCTTTGAGTAGCTTTAAGCCTGAATCGAAGGTTCTTTTTGCCCGCTTTCAGGCAATTCGTCCCAGAAGCCCATTTTACCAAATTTCTCAATTCGTTGCTCACAGCGTTGTTCGGGATTGATTTTTTTTAATTCTGCAATAACTGGGAGTAGGAATTTTTTGAGAATATCTGCGGCTTCATCATAATCCCAGTGGGCCCCTCCAAAGGGTTCTGGAATAACACCATCTACTAAACCGAATTGCAGCATATCGTCACCGGTTAAACGCAGTTGATCCGCTGCTTTTTCTTTATTGTCCCAATTGCGCCATAAGATACTGCTGCAACTTTCGGGTGATATTACGGTGTACCAGGTATTTTGCATCATAAACACACGGTCGCCTACACCTATGCCCAATGCACCCCCACTTGCCCCTTCACCAATGATGACGCAGATAACGGGCACCTTTAGACGAAGCATTTCATATATATTGCGGGCGATGGCTTCTCCCTGGCCTCTTTCCTCTGCTTCCAGCCCTGGGTAGGCACCTGGTGTATCGATTAGTGTAATGATAGGTTTGTTAAATTTCTCTGCCAGCTTCATCAAACGGATGGCCTTACGGTATCCTTCTGGATTGGCCATTCCGAAATTTCGGATTTGCCTCATTTTAGTGTTGATTCCCTTTTGCTGACCAATAATCATAACTGTTTGACCATCTAGATCGGCAAAACCACCCACCATTGCTTTGTCATCCTTAAAATTTCGGTCGCCATGCAATTCAACAAAATTGCTGCACATTTTATCGATGTATTTTAGGGTATAGGGTCTGTCGGGATGGCGGCTTAATTGAACTTTTTGCCAAGGGGTTAGGTGTTGGGTAAGTTCTTTTTTAGTTTCAATGATGCTTTGTTCCAACGAAGCGATGGACCCACTCATATTCGTTTTACTTTTTTCCTGTGCTGCTTTCAATAGCTCTATCTGGTCATATAGGTCTTTGATAGGTTTTTCAAAGTCGAGGAACTGTCGGTTTTTTAATTCTGGCATATTACAAATTTATACAACGTAATTAGACGGTGAAAGTAGTGACTGTTATGTAAAATTAAGCGGAAAGATTTTTTAATAAAAGTTTTGGGTAAAAAAAATTAAAATACCTATCTTTGCCATCCCAAAAAAAAGGCATTGAATCAGTAGTGATTTTTTAAGCAGTTTAAAGGGAAACGGGTTGGTAGTTCAGTTGGTTAGAATGCCGCCCTGTCACGGCGGAGGTCGCGGGTTCGAGTCCCGTCCAGCCCGCATAGAAAATTGTTAAGCCTTGTAAATCAATTGATTGCAAGGCTTTCTTTTTTTGGGGGACGTTACAGGGGACGTTTAAATTGGAGGAAGAATCTTCCCCTCTATAATTGGTAAGAACTACAATTTCTTTATTATTTTATCCATCTTCTGCATCTTTGATTCGTTTCCTCCAAATCTGAATCAAATTAATTAATTACTCAATATTTTGGTGGCATATTTTATAGAAAACTTGGGTTATCAATATGCTTCTTTTTACTTCTGCATCTAAATAAACGGAATTACCCCATCCCACCTGTTGACAATTTAAACCTCAAAAACCCATTTTATCACGGCGTAGTTCGTTTTGGGAAAAAATAGCGTGCTTTTTTGGATGATCCAGCATTTTAAATGATAAACAGCTGTCGTAATGAAGCTAAACTCACTCAACGACATACACGGTCACGAGTATCTGGGTTCCTCGCTGTCAAACTTAGCAAAAATTTTATATGTCAAAGGCAAGGTTTCCGCCTTTCAAGGGCATAATCATCACAGCTCCGAAAATATTGAAATGGATATGATTGGTAAGGCGACTATAATATAAAGCATTGGTACGCTTGGGGAATTGAATCCGGCTTTTTTGCCGCTCAATAATTGTAATTGGGGTATGGCGATGGTAGAACTTGACACCAATAAGATTGACCATGAATTTCACAAAAAGAAGATCATAAAGGTTAAAATCTATTGAAAATGGTCAATCAAATCAAGCATGTTACAATAAAATCTGACCTGGCGAGAGGATTGGCTTGGACAGATACAGGGATAATTCATATCGATACGAGATTACCCAAAATTGAGCATTTAGATATCCTGATCCACGAAATCCTGCACATCCAACATCCAAAATGGAGTGAAATGAAGGTGAGAGGACAGGCAGCAGAATTAGCCAAATTGATTTGGGAGCAAGGTTACCGAAAGGTAGATTTATAGTTTTTTTGTGTACGTTTGTCCCTTGTTGAAAAAGAAAAAAGAGAAAAATAGCTATTACAGTGGCAATTTGCTCCTGGGTAACAACTTTTTTAGTTTTTTTATTTACTATTTTTTGAAGTAAATTTTTTGATGAATGGTATTTCATTTCTGTGTTCTTTATCATTCCTTCAGCTATGGATATTTCTTCTAATGCCTGAATAATAATATTATCAATGCTAATTTACTTTGTACTTTTTGCGACTTTTAATAAACCAACTGAATTTGTTTGAATTTATAAATCAAAAAAAATAATAGCATGAAAAAATTTGTATTGTTCCTGCTAATCGCTTTTTTGTCGGCAACGGTAATTTTTGCCCAAAAGAAAAACGATGAAAGGAAGGATGATAAAAAAGAAGAAAAAGTATTTATCAGTAGCAGTCTGGTAAGCAGTTTAAAATTCCGCAGTATCGGTCCGGCCTGGTGCAGCGGGCGCATTGCCGACTTTGCAATGAATCCTGCCAATCCAAAGGAATACTACGTGGCAGTGGCTAGTGGCCATGTTTGGAAAACCGAAAACAACGGCACAACTTGGTCACCGGTATTCGAAAATTATGGCGCCTATTCAATTGCCGATGTTGAACTCGACCCCAACAATATGAATGTGGTATGGGTTGGCACAGGCGAAAACAACCACCAGCGTGCCCTTGGTTATGGCGATGGAATTTACAAATCGGTTGACGGTGGAAAATCGTTCAAAAACATGGGATTGAAACAAAGCCGGCAGATTGGCGGAATTGTCATCGATCCACGCAATTCGAACACTGTTTTTGTGGCAGCAGAAGGCTCAGCCTGGGGACCCGGCGGCGAACGTGGTTTGTATAAAACCACCGACGGCGGAACAACTTGGAAGAAAGTGCTCGAAATCAGCGAAAATACAGGTGTGAACAATGTAAAAATTGACCCCTCGAACCCCGATATTATGTACGCAACCTCTGAACAGCGCCGGCGCCACTGGTTCACAAAAATTGGCGGCGGGCCCGAATCGGCTGTCTACAAATCGGTTGATGGCGGCGAAACATGGAACAAGATTGTAAGTGGCCTTCCATCTGTTGATATAGGTGGAATGGGTATCGATATTTCGCCGGTTGACCCGAATGTAGTTTACCTCATTGTGGAAGCTGCCGAAGCAAAAGGTGGATTTTTCCGTTCAAAAAACAAAGGCGAAAGCTGGGAAAAAATGAGCGACTACACTTCCACTGGTCAGTACTTCAACGAAATTTACTGCGACCCGAAAAATGTAGACAAGGTTTTCTCGATGGAAACTGTGTCGCGATATACAAAGGATGGAGGAAAAACATGGACTACCATCAGCACCGATGGAAGGCATGTTGACGACCATGCTTTCTGGGTTGACCCAAAAGATACCGAACATTACCTGATTGGCGGCGATGGCGGGATTTACGAAACATGGGACAGTGGAAACAGCTTCGATTTTAAGGAAAACCTTCCGGTTACCCAGTTTTACAGGGTGAATGTGGATAATGCGCTTCCGTTTTATAATGTGTACGGCGGAACCCAGGACAACAACAGCATGGTTGGCCCGTCGAGGAATTTAACCCGTGATGGTGTATTAAACGATGAATGGCAGGTAACTGCTGGTGGCGACGGTTTCTGTATTGCAGCCGACCCCAATAACCCCAATATTGTTTACACCGAATCACAATACGGAAATGTTTCGAGGTTCGACAAAAAAAGCGGCGAAGGAATCAGCATAAAACCCCGCGAACCCAAAGGTGAACTCACCTATAAATGGAACTGGAACACACCCATGTTTATCAGCCCCCATAAATCAACCCGTTTGTACTTAGCAGCCAACAAGGTTTTTCGCAGCGACGACCGCGGAGATTCGTGGCAGGTAATCAGCGACGACCTGACCACCCAAACCGACCGCAACAGATTTCAGGTAATGGGTAAATACTGGCCGGCTGAAGCGGTTGCAAAAGATGTTTCAACCTCACTTTGGGGAACCATTGTATCGCTTGATGAATCGAAACTGAAAGAAGGCTTGCTTTATGCGGGAACCGATGACGGTGTGATTTCGGTAACCGAAAATGGTGGCCAGTCGTGGATACAGGAAAAATCTTTCGACGGAGTGCCGCAATATACTTATGTAAGCGACCTGTGTGCCGACCGTTTTGATGAGAATGTGGCGTACGCTGCTTTTAATGGAATTAAAAACGACGATTTTAAACCTTACCTTTTCAAAAGCACCAATAAAGGCAAAAGCTGGACTTCTATCATTGGCAATCTGCCAGAGAACGGAACAGTTCACACCATTATTCAGGACAATTTACGCAAAGAACTTTTGTTTGTTGGTACCGAGTTTGGCGTTTTTTTTACCATCGACAATGGGAAAAACTGGGTACAACTGAAATCGGGACTTCCAACCATTGCCGTAAGTGACATTGCAATTCAGGAACGCGAAAGCGATTTGGTGCTTGCTACTTTTGGCCGCGGATTTTACATTCTCGATAATTATAGTTCGCTGCGCGAAATTTCGGAAGAATTAAAAGATAAGGAAGCACAAATTTTCCCGATAAAAGAAGCTTTGATGTACGTGCAAACCAGCAACAATGACAACCAGGGCAGCAACTATTACAAAGCTCCCAATCCCGATTTTGGCGCAACAATAACATATTACCTGAAAGATGCTCCGAAATCAAAAAAGGAAATCAGAAAAGAAAAGGAGAAAGAGTTGTTCAAAGAAGGCAAGCCTATACCACAACCTACCTGGCGAGAGCTTGAACTTGAAGAAAAAGAGGAAAAAGCCCACCTGATTTTCACCATTTACGACAGTGAGAGTAATGCAGTGCGGCAAATTGCCCAATTGCCTTCGAAAGGTATAAACCGCATAAACTGGGATTTGCGTTATGCTATGCCAACCACCACGAATGTTTCGGGCAGTTTTAGCCCGGTTGAAACTGGCGGTCGCGTTGGTCGTCGTGGAGGCGGTAGTGGCGGTATTTTGGTAATGCCCGGAAAATACAAAATAGACATGCAGTTGTGGCAAAACGGAGAATTGAAAAAACTGGTCGAACCGGTTGAATTTACCTGCCGCAAACTCGATAATACAACACTTCCGGCGGCGGACTACAACGAAAACGTACAGTTTGCCCGTCAGGTAAACAAATTAGCCATTGCCATGCAGGGTAGCAACCGTTTGCTTAGCGAGCTAACCGCAAAAGTTGAAAACATTAAACAGGCCATTTACACCACCCCCGGTGCAAACCAGGATTTGATGAAAAAGGCCCGTGCATTAAGTGTTGAAATAGAGGGGCTCATCTTTAAAATGAATGGCGTTGCAGCCAAAGCGAGCAGCGAAGAAACACCGCCTTCACAGGTTCCGATGAACGGCCGGTTGGGCGATATTACTTACGCACACATGGGTTCAACCAGCGGAATTACAGGCACTGAAAAAATGAATTTCGAAATATTGAAAGAAGAATTTCCACCCGTGCTTAATACCCTAAAGCGAATTGTGGAAATTGACATTCCGAAACTGGAAGCCGAACTCAACAAAATTGGCTCTCCATGGACTCCAGGCCGATTACCGGTTTGGAAGGAATAGAACTGACTGCTGTTTCTTTCAACTGGTGTCCGTTAGCCGAAGGATCTCAGCTGTATAGAGTTTAAGTATGCCATCCGTTTTAATTGATTAAATGCGGATGGCATCCTTTTTTTGCAATAGATATGACTATTTAGAAACTAAGGTTTTTCTTGGCTTACTTAATGAAAGATGCAGTTCCCCCATATTATTAGGTGAGTTCTAATAAAATTTGTACAAATTGTCAGAATGAACCGAAGTGAATTTCATCTGCTTTTTTTCAATTCTTATCCTTGAATTAATACTATTTTAATTGGTTCATCTGTTTAATTACTTCTGAACAATCTGTGATTCTGCCCTTCGGAAAATTTTTGTCAGGCCAAACATCTAGTGAGCAGCGTTCTAAAAGAGTTACGAAATGCTCATTGATTAATCCATGACTATCGGTCGCAACTTTGAGGTTAAGTCCCAAATGTTTTGACATAAATTGGTACATCGCTATCCGTTTATTGAAGCCATAATCATGCACTTCATTTGGAAGGTGGGTATTCTCAACATTTGCTACTGCCCCAAATAATTTATATATATTTCGGATGTATGGAAACTCTATTTCCGGAGTGTTACTGGTCCAATCATCTCCGTCTGATATTAGTAGCATAGGTTTGGGAGCAAATGCAGCAGCTATTTCAACATTGTTGGTTTCAAAGTTCCCCCATTTATGAATCGGCATACCACTTTCGCAAACACATCCTCCAAAAAAATGAGCAGCAACCATCACTGCGGGAACCGATACGTCTATTCTATCATCTAGCGCAGCCAGTAAAAATGATTGGGTTCCTCCTCCCGAGGCACCGGTAACGGCTAGTCGCTGATCATCTACAAAACCTAGTGAAAGCAGAAAATCTACCACCCGCATGCTATTCCAGGTTTGTAATCTTACTGCTGCTGGGTTTTCATGCAGACAGGGGCTAGATTCGCCATATCCTAACATGTCATAGGCAAAAACAGCAGCACCCATTTTTGCTAAAGTAGCACATCGGTACTGCATGTCTATGCGGTATCTTCCGTAATCGGCTGCACTTTTCCAGTGTCCATGCGGACAAGCTACACCTGCAATTTTTCCGGTAAAATTCCTCGGTAAATAAAGGTTGCCGGTAACATAAAAGCCGGGAAGGCTTTCAAAAGCTACATTTTCAATAGTATAATCAGCAAATACCTGCTTATTGTTGCGTATCGGGTTAAGTGCACACCGAGCAGGCAGCTGCTCCAATTTTGCACCATGGCGTATGGTGGCTCTAATCTGCTCGGCTCGTTTCATCCATCCTTGTTGATCATGATAAGTACGGGCAAATTCAGCTAGATTAGTCTTGCCTTGTGATTCAGTATAGAATTCTCCTTGTCGCAGATCGGATGATTGGGAGTGACCGGTAATCCAAAAGGATGCAAAGCAAATGAATAAAATAATTTTGATATGCATATTTTAAAACAAGTTTTATTAATAGATGGGTACTACCTGTTGGTAGCAGAAAACAGGGAGAGGGAAGGTTATTCTTATTTCTAAGGAAATATTGTACAATAATTCCTTTATTGCAATGCCTGTTCTAATTGTCCCTTTTCTTTTGCTTCTGCCAATTTTTTTAATTGTTTGGACAATTTAAGGTTGTTGTCTTTATTTTCACAATAGTTTAGAAGTAGTATCATCGCATTTAATTTAACCACAGCGGCATTTTTAGCGGCCAGCTTATTTTCCAGGGTATATTTCGTCATTGCGGCAATGTACACGCCTAAATGATCGTTGTTTCCTTTACCTATTTTTT
>CANJAW010000016.1:0-16292 GCA_947472215.1 Chitinophagaceae bacterium | reverse complement strand
TGGATTTGAAACTGGCAACTTCGTTAGTCCTACTATTATTGAGGATCTTTCTCTGAGTGGGGAGCTGATTAAAACAGAAATATTTGGACCGGTGATGAGTTTACTGCACATGAAAACGGTGGAGGATGCGATCGCTTTTATTAACCAGAGTAGGTACGGAAATATGGCTTGCTTATTTACCAATAGTGGTAGTAGTGCTCGTAAGTTTCGTAGTGAAGCAATGGCAGGAAATATTGGAATCAATATTGGTATCGCAGCACCTATGGCACAGTTTCCTTTCAGTGGTTGGAAAGAAAGTTTCTTTGGTGATTTGCATGGCCAGGGAAAGCACGCCATTGAATTTTTTACGCAAACCAAAGTGGTGGTCGAACGTTGGCCAAAAGAGTGGACCCGTAAATTTTAAAAATTGCTAACTTAAGTATTGACTGAATATTCTATAAAAAATTAATTATCAACATGAGCCATCAAAAAATTAAGATTGCAAATGCCCCCTGCAGCTGGGGTGTGTTAGAGTTTGAGCTGGAAGGGAAGTCATTAGGATACGAACAGGTGTTGGATGAAATTGCCGAAACTGGTTATGAAGGAACTGAATTGGGAGACTGGGATTTTATGCCCACCGATCCAGAGCAGCTAAGGCTAGCCGTAAGTAAAAGGAATTTGGATATGCTTGGTGCATTTGTTCCGGTTGCTTTGGTCAATGAATCGGCCCATGCAGAAGGGATAACACGCGCATTGATAACAGCCGGCCTGATGCACGATGCCGGATATACCAATGCATTCATCGTATTGGCAGACGACAATGGGACTGTGGCAGCTAGGGCAAATAATGCTGGAAGAGTTAGCGCGGAGCTTTTGTTAACAGAACAGCAATATAAAATGATTGCTAAAGGAGCCGATGCTTTGGCGGCTGCAGTAAAAGAAAAATATGGTATGCGTACCGTCTTTCATCACCATGGTGGTGGGTATATAGAAACACCTCAGGAGATTGATTGGCTCTTAGAATATACTAATCCTGCATTGGTGGGTCTTTGCTTCGATACCGGGCACTATCGTTTGGGTGGAGGCGCAGATCCATTGGCTGCATTGCAAAAATATTATGACAGGGTATGGCATGTTCATTTTAAGGATTTTAATCCGAAGATTGCAGCACAGGCAGCAATTCATCAGTGGGATTATTTTGGATCGGTAAGCAATGGTGTTTTCTGCGAATTGGGAAAAGGGGATGTGCCATTTGAAGCGATCAAAACATTTCTTGAAACCAAAGGCTATAATGGATGGATAGTAGTAGAGCAAGATGTGCTGCCTGGAATGGGCGAACCTAAACTTTGTGCACAGCACAATAGAGATTACCTAAAAAGTATTGGTCTGTAGCATGTGGAGGCTAAGTTGAATCATTGTAAATTATTCAAACCAATTAAATATTGTAAGTAAAGCATTTTATAATCCTCTTTTCTAATCAGAAAAAATAAAAATTAAAAACATTTCCATGAAAAAAGTAAACATAGCAATTTTTGGTGTTGGCCGTATAGGAAAAATTCACCTTAAAAATTTACTCCGATTCCCGGGAGTGAATGTGGTGGCAGTAGCAGATACACATTATCCTGCGGATGAATTTAAAAAAGAATTTACAAATGTTTTTTTCTCTTCCAACCCGGAAGAAGTATTGGCTTTGCCTGCAGTAGAAGCGGTGTTGATATGTACACCTACCAGTTCTCACGCTGCAATGATTGAGTTGGCGCTTCAATCGGGTAAACATATTTTTTGCGAAAAACCGGTGGATCTTTCTTTGGAAAGAACGAAAGCCTTGGTTGATATGGCCAATCAATCTGGTGTCAAATTGATGCTTGGTTTTAATAGACGTTTTGATCCAGATTTTTTACAAGCGCGTAAAAGTATACAGGATGGACGCATTGGGGATATTCAGATAATAAAAATAACCGGTCGTGACCCGGGATTACCACCCTTGGATTATATTAAAAACTCTGGCGGCTTGTTTATGGACATGGCAATTCACGATTTTGATATGGCCCGGTACATGATGGGTAAGGAGGTGAAGGAAGTGTATTCTAGAGGACTGGTATTGGTAGACAAGCAGGTGGGTGAAGTGGGTGATATAGATACAGCATTGACTACATTGATATTCGAAGATGACACCTATGCTGTTATTGACAATAGTCGCAAAGCGGTTTATGGTTATGATCAACGTTTGGAAGTATTTGGAAACAAGGGAATGATTCAGGTGGAAAATAATCAGCACAATCGCAACGTAGTGTTTGATGCCGAAGGAATACACCTGTCATTGCCGTTAGACTTTTTTATGGATCGCTATGCAGCATCTTACCTTAATGAAATTCAATGTTTTGTTGATGCCATCAGTAAGGATGCGCCCATACCGGTTAGTGGAGACGATGGTTTGAAAGCAACTATTATTGCAGTTGCCGCCAAAAAATCGGTGCTGGAAGGAAGACCGGTGGCTATCAGTGAAATTACTGCTAGTTTGTAAAATAATGGATGGTCCTAAACCTATGACAAAAAAAATATCCATAAAAGATATTGCCGCCAAAGCGGGTGTTTCACTTACCACAGTCTCGATTGTGTTAAATGGTCGTGCAAAAGAAATGAAAATTAGTGATGCGATGGCGCACAAAATTCTTGCGTTGGGGGAAAAAATGAATTACCGCCCCAACCATTTTGCAAAGGGACTAAGAACCGGAAAAACCAATACCATCGGGTTGATTGTAGATGACATCTCTAACTATTTTTTTGGACACCTAGCCAATATTGTAGAAGAGGAGGCAGATAAATTGGGTTATACCGTTATGTTTTGCAGTAGCGAAAACAACGAGGGAAAGTCTCGCCACATTCTAAACATGCTGGTGGATAAACACATGGATGGATACATCATTGCACCTACCAAGGCGATGCTCCCTGAATTAGAAAAACTTGTGAAAGAAAAAAAACCCGCCGTTTTAATTGATCGTTATTACCAACAACTAGATTCCAGTTATGTAACCATCGATAATATCAATGGAAGCATGGATGCAGTAAATTATTTAGCTCGGAGAGGGCATAAAAAAATCGCTTTGGTTACCAATCTTACCGACCAGTTACAAATGCTGCAGCGTATGGAGGGGTATCAACAGGGATTGAAAAAAAATCAGCTCCGACTAAATCATCAAATCATCAAAAAAATACCTTTTGGGTTAACTGCTGAAAAAGTAGTGATGGAGATTAAGGACTTTGTAGAATCACAAGAAAATTCTATAGATGCCATCTTTTTTACTTCTAATAATCTCGGCGTGGCAGGATTAGAAGCTTTGCGTAGTATCGGAAAAAAAATACCGGATGACATTTCGGTACTTTGCTTTGATGATAATGATCTTTTTCGATTAGGGATGCCTGGCATTACAGTGGTTTCACAACCGATAAAAGCCATTGCAAAAAAGGCTGTTGAAATATTGATTCATCAAATCAATGAACGATCAACGAGTGTTGAACACATTGTATTAAACACTGTAATGATAGAAAGGGAATCCGTAAAGTGATTTTATAGAGCGCCCCAGCAAATTTTTCAATTTGGATGTTTCAGATGAAAAATGAAATATTAATAATTTACCAAACGATAAACACTCAGACTGATACCATTTTAAAAAAAATCCTAAAAATTAGGGAAGCCTATATTTTAAAAGTTCCATATGATAAAAAAATATTTTTTTAAAAAGGCTTTCCAATTGCCTTTGTTGGCTGCAACTTTTTTACTGCTTTCCTATTCTGTCAATGAGGGTTCGAAATCAATTGTTACCGTTGTTGACAAACCGGAAACCAATCAGCAAAACAGTTTTTATCTCAATAACAGAGCTCCATTAGTACAAAATGCTTTTTTAAAATTGCCTGTAACGGCCGTTAAGCCAAAGGGATGGCTGAAAGAGTATTTGGTGCGTCAAACAAATGGTCTTACTGGAAACCTTGGAAGTATTAGTGCTTGGTTGCAGAAAAAAAATAATGCTTGGCTGTCGAAAGATGGAAAGGGTGAATTTGGTTGGGAAGAAGTTCCTTATTGGTTGAAAGGCTATGCCAACCTGGGCTATATTTTAAATGACCCCAAAGTGATTACTGAGTCAAAAGTGTGGTTGGAAGGTGTTTTAAATAGCCAGCGTAGTGATGGTGATTTTGGCCCCACCGTTATTGACAAAAATGGGGCAGAAGATTTTTGGCCAAAAATGATCATGTTGTATTGTCTGCAATCCTATTATGAATATTCCAATGACCAGCGGGTCATCGGATTTATGCGACATTTTTTTGAATACCAATTAAATTATCCAGAGGATAAATTCCTTCAGCGTTTTTCATATTGGCAAGGCTTGCGTGCGGGGGATAATTTGCACAGCGTTTTATGGTTGTACAACACTACCGGTGAAAGCTGGCTGCTAGATTTGGCAAAAAAAATTCACAGAAATACGGTGAGTTGGATAAGTAGAAGTTCAACAATTAAAAGGGGCACTCATAAAAAAATAGTGGGCGAAAAATGGCCGGATTGGTATCAGCAATTACCTGATTGGCACAATGTAAATGTCGCCCAGGGCTATCGTGAACCAGCAACCTATTTCCAGCTTAGCAACGATGTAAAAGATTTACAGGCAAGTTATGATGTGTTCAATATTGTACGTAAGTATTTCGGACAAGTTCCCGGAGGTTTGTTTGGCAGTGATGAAATTGCAAGGCCGGGATTTTCTGATCCTCATCAAGGAATGGAAACCTGTGGGATGGTAGAAGAAATGAATTCGGCCGAACACATGATGCGGATTACAGGTGATATTTTTTGGGGCGACCATGCAGAAAATGTGGCTTTCAACTCTTACCCTGCAGCAGTAATGCCCGACTTTAAATCATTGCGTTATATCACCAGTCCAAATATGGTATTGAATGATGCGCTAAACCACAGTCCAGGTATTAACAACGCGGGACCATTTTTAATGATGAATCCTTTTAGTTCTCGATGCTGCCAGCATAATCATTCACAAGGCTGGCCTTATTTTGCAGAAAATCTCTGGATGGCAACACCAGATAATGGCGCTGCTGCTGTATTGTATGCTGCTAGTGAAGTAAAACTTAAAGTGGCAAATGGAACTGAAATAAGCTTCGAAGAAAAAACGAATTACCCCTTTGACGATGAATTGCTATTTACACTTCATACCAAATCTGCTGTTGCATTCCCCTTTTACCTGCGTATTCCAAATTGGTGTAACAAGTCAGCAGTTTATATCAATGGAACTAAAGAATCGATCGTACCCCTTGGTGGAAAGTATCTAAAAATTCAACGGTTATGGAAGGAGGGTGATATCGTTCGGTTATGCTTGCCCATGCAAGTTGAAGTAAAAGAATGGAAAGAAAATCACCAGAGTGTAAGTGTTAATTATGGGCCATTAACTTTTTCATTGCAGATAGGTGAGGAATATATAAAAAAAGGAAGTGTTGAAACTGCCATTGCTGATTCAAAATGGCAAAAAGGAGCTGATGTTAATGCATGGCCCTCTTACGAAATCCATCCAACTACCCCTTGGAATATGGGCTTGGTGTTGAACGAAAAAAATGTAGCTGCTTCTTTTACTGTAGAAAAGCTTTCCTGGCCTTCTAATAATTTTCCTTTTACGCAGAATGAAGTTCCGATTAGAATAAAGGTAAAAGCTCAGCAGATTCCAGGATGGAAGATGGACGAAAATGGTTTGTGCGGGGTGTTGAAAAATAGTCCTGTAAAAACGGATACCCCGATTCAAACTGTTGTGCTGATTCCAATGGGAGCAGCAAGGTTAAGGATTAGTTCATTTCCTGTAACAGGAAATGGCATTACTTCGACAGCGTGGTGAAATAGCCAACGATAAATGCCGGAGTAAATAGATGATCACTTGTGGACTTATTTTATTTGCTAGGCAGATTTGCTTTTGTGGCTAGGGCAATGCGGTAGCCAATAGGGTGATAATACCAGCAACTGTCTGTTTTTCTGTCAAACATAACAGTTCGGGATAGTTGAAATAGTTCTGCCATTTAACTTTAGACCTTTATTGCTTGTTTATATTAAAACCATTTATCTTATGTCAGTAATCCTCGGTGTTATTTTTCATTTTATCGGAGGCTTTGCTTCTGGTAGTTTTTATATGCCTTATAAAAAGGTAAAGGGTTGGAGTTGGGAAAGTTTTTGGATTGTGGGAGGGCTTTTTTCTTGGTTGATTGCGCCTCCTGTAGCTGCCTGGCTTACCATTCCTGGTTTTGCAGATATCATTCGTAATTCAAGTAGTGCTGTATTGGGAGCAACTTTCGTGATGGGATTATTGTGGGGAATTGGCGGACTTACCTATGGATTGGGTGTGCGGTACCTAGGTGTTTCATTGGGTAGTTCCATTATTCTGGGATTGTGTTCTGTATTCGGGGCAATCATTCCGTCTATTTATTATTATTATACGCCCACTGAGGGCAAGGATACCATTGCCAATTTGGTGGGTACTTCTTGGGGGCAACTCGTATTATTGGGACTAGCGGTTTGTGTAATTGGAATCATCATATGTGGTAAGGCTGGGGCGATGAAAGATAAAGAATTGGGAGGGGCTAAAACCGATGCTTCAGGAAGTGAATTTAAAATTGGTATCGGTTTACTAGTTGCCATTGTATCGGGTGTATTAAGTGCTTGTTTTAGTTTTGGTATTGAAGCAGGTACTACCCTAGGTATTGTAGCTAATGATGTTTGGAAAGCAGCAAATCCTGGTCAGGGTGAATTTTTATACCGTAATAATGTAATTTTTGTTGTGATACTTTGGGGTGGACTTACCACCAATTTTATTTGGTGTGTTATTTTAAATCTCCGGAATAAAACCATGGGAGATTATACCAATCAAAAATCGCCGTTGGTTAAAAATTACTTATTGTGTGCTTTGGGAGGAACCATGTGGTTTTTACAATTCTTTTTTTATGGTATGGGCGAAAGTAAACTAGGTAATGGTGCAAGTTCCTGGATCTTACATATGTCTTTCATTATTTTAGTTGCCAATATGTGGGGACTGGTTTTAAAAGAGTGGAAGAGTGTGAGTAAAAAAACAACGATTACCATCATGCTCGGTATCGCAACCATCATACTCTCTATTTTGATAGTGGGTTATGGCAATTCATTAAAATAATTTTTTCAATAATATAAAATAAAATCGATGGATGTAGTTGAATTTAAAAATGTGAGTTATCTATGGGATAAAACAAAGGCAGCTGAATTGGAAGGGGATGAAGTAGCGCTGTTAATTTATCGCTCCAATTTATTAGGAGCTGATCTTAGGTTAACAAATTATGGTGGTGGTAACACCTCCTGTAAAGCAATGGCCAAAGATCCATTGACGGGTACTGAAAAAGAAGTGATGTGGGTGAAAGGAAGTGGGGGTGATATTGGTACGCTCAAAAAAAGTGGTCTCGCAGCCTTGTATATGGACCGGTTGCTTAATTTAAAAAATATTTATCGGGGTATCGAGCATGAAGATGAAATGGTTGAATTATTCAATCATTGTATTTATGATCTGGCATCTAAGGCACCTTCTATTGATACCGCCTTGCATGGCTTTTTACCTTTCAAGCATATTGATCATTTACATCCCGATGCAGCCATCGCCATCGCTGCTGCAAAGGATGGCAAAAGAATTACACAGGAATTATTTGACGGAAAAATTGGTTGGGTAAATTGGCAAAAGCCGGGTTTTGATCTTGGGCTTCAATTAAAACAGTGCCTGGATGAAAATCCTGGTATTTATGGAATTATGTTGGGATCTCACGGGCTTTTTACCTGGGGGGATACGGCCTATGAAAGTTACCTTAATACCCTTGAAGTAGTAGAGCGTTGCGCAACCTACTTGGAATCAAATTACGGAAAAAAAGGCGAAATTTTTGGAGGTGCTAAAATAAATTCTCTACCTAAAGATAAGAGGTTGCAACAAGCTGCGGCTTTAGCTCCTGTGTTGAGAGGATTTTGTTCTTCACAGACTAAAATGATCGGCCATTTTACAGATGATGATCGGGTATTACAATTTATCAATTCAAAAGACCTCGACAGATTGGCTCCGCTGGGAACTAGTTGTCCTGATCATTTCTTGCGTACTAAAATCAGTCCGTTGGTATTGTCGTTGCACCCCGCAACTGATTTAAGTGATGTAGCGGCCATCAAAGCAACCCTCGCACCTGCATTTGAAGCCTATCGGAAAATGTATGCTGCTTATTACGACGGCTGCAAACATCCTAATAGTCCCGCCATTCGCGATGCTAATCCGGTAGTATTATTGTATCCTGGAGTAGGTATGTTTACTTTTGCAAAAGATAAGCAAACGGCTAGAGTAGCTGCAGAATTTTATATTAATGCTATCAATGTAATGAAGGGTGCAGAAGCAATTTCTGAGTACACTTCATTACCAAGGCAGGAAGCTTTTAATATCGAATATTGGTTACTGGAAGAAGCGAAATTACAAAGAATGCCGAAGCCTAAGCCGTTGACAGGACGCATTGCCCTGATTACCGGTAGTGCTGGTGGAATTGGAAAGGCAATCGCCAAAAAGTTTGCAGCAGAAGGTGCTAGTGTGATTATCAATGATATCAATGAAGAAAGATTACAGTCAGCCACTGCCGAATTTGTTCAATTATATGGAAGGGATGCTGCTGCAGCTGTGCTGTTGGATGTAACCAATCTGGACACCATCAACCAGGCCATGGAAGGAGTAGCGCTTGCTTTTGGAGGAGTAGATATTATTGTCAATAATGCGGGAATCAGTATATCCAAAACCATTGCTGATCATAGCATTGCCGATTGGGATAAATTATATGATATTTTGGTGAAGGGCCAGTTCCTCGTTTCGCAGGCAGGCATTGCCGTTATGCGTAAACAAGATATTGGCGGAGATATAATCAATATTGTTTCAAAAAATTCAGTAGTATCTGGTCCTAACAATGCAGGCTATGGCTCAGCGAAGGCTGCACAGGCTCATTTGAGTAGGCTGATGGCTGCAGAAGTTGGCGGCGATAAGATTAGGGTAAATGCAGTGAATCCAGATGCCGTGATTGCGGATTCTAATATATGGGCAGGTGGCTGGGCCGAGGGGCGTGCCAAAGCCTATGGAATAACCGTTGCTGAATTGCCGGCTTATTACGCTAAGCGAACCTTATTAAACGAGATGATTTTGCCAGATGATATCGCCAATGCATGTTTTGCTTTTGTCGGGGGATTGTTAAATAAATCTACCGGTAATACCTTGAATGTGGATGGGGGCGTAGCAATGGCATTTTTGAGGTAATGTAAATTGTTGCTTCTGTTTAGTAGTTGTTCGGCGATGATTTCGACCAGGAAGGAACAATAGTATGGAAGCATTTTAATTATCATTTTTGCGATAAGGATACTTGAATATGAATGAAGAAAATATATCCACCGAAAATTTTTCTGGGGGTACTACTAATTCCGGAAAACTAACTGCTCATCGACTTGCTTTTAAAATGCAGTTGAATAAAGGGCAGGAAGCTGAATATAAAAAAAGGCATGATGAATTATGGCCCGAGCTTCAGCAGTTATTAAAAGAAACCGGAGTAAGTGACTATTCCATTTTTCTGGAGGAATCCACTGGTAATTTATTTGGCGTTTTGAAAGTGCAGGATCCTGTACTGTTAGATGAGTTGCCTGCACATCCGGTAATGGAAAAGTGGTGGGCTTATATGAAGGACCTTATGAATTGCAATCCAGATAACTCACCGGTTAGTATTCCTTTAGAGGAAGTCTTTCATTTAGATTAAATTACACTATTAAGTATCAATAAAAACAGCGTATATGTTATTGAATAAACAATGGATTGAAGAGAGTAATGGTAGTCATCTTGCAGCCCATCAACGGAGTTTTGACTATACCGCCTCCGGTATAAATAATGTAGCTTCCATCCTTCAAAAGTTGGTTGACTTTCAGGTAGCTATTCCTAGTTGGGCATTGGGTACAGGGGGTACTAGATTTGGCCGTTTTAGCGGAGGTGGAGAACCTGGAAATTTAGAACAGAAAATCGAGGATATCGGTTTGTTACATGCACTCAATCAGTCAAGCGGAGCGATTTCATTGCATATTCCTTGGGATATACCCTCTGATGCAAATGCCATTAAAGCCCTCGCTGCAAAACATGGTTTAAAATTTGACGCGGTCAATTCAAATACCTTTCAAGACCAGCAGGCACAAGCGCAAAGTTATAAATTTGGATCCCTACAACATGTTGATAAAGCAGTTCGGAGACAGGCAATCGCTCATAATATAGAGGTGATTAAACAAGGGGATGCATTGGGTTCCAAATCCTTAACAGTTTGGTTGGCAGATGGATCTTGTTTTCCGGGGCAATTGAATTTCAGAACCGCTTGGCAAAATACCTACGAAAGTTTGCAGGAAATTTACGCAGCCCTGCCCGCCGACTGGAAAGTATTTGTAGAATACAAGGCTTACGAGCCTAATTTTTATTCTACTACGGTTGGCGATTGGGGGCAATCCCTTTTGTATACATCTAAGTTAGGGCCCAAAGCGTATACCCTTGTGGATCTTGGTCATCATTTGCCGAATGCCAATATTGAACAGATTGTTTCATTATTAATGATGGAAGATAAACTGGCAGGTTTTCATTTCAATGATAGCAAATACGGAGATGATGATTTGACTGTGGGTAGTATTAATCCATATCAGTTATTTTTAATTTTCAATGAATTGGTAGAAGGGATGGATGCGAAATCAATGAATCATGCCACTGATTTAGCATGGATGATTGATGCAAGTCATAATGTAAAGGATCCATTGGAAGATCTGTTGCAGTCCATTGAAGCAATTATGATTGCTTATGCCCAAGCATTGATAGTAGATACAAAAGCATTAAAAGAAGCGCAGGCAGTCAATGATGTAGTAAGGGCTCAGGAAATATTACAAGCTGCTTATAGAACAGATGTGCGGCCGTTGGTGGCAGAGGCTAGAATGAAAGCTGGAGGTGCTTTACAGCCTGTTCAGTTATTCCGTTCTTTAAAAGTTAGGGAGCAGTTGATTAAAGAAAGAGGACAAGTTACAGTGGCGACAGGTTTGTAGCAGTTCAATTTGAAGCTTCTTTTTTATCTTCAAATAATCTTTCATAGTTCCGGTATGAGCATTCTGTAAATAGTAATGAAGCAAAAAAGACACCATGGCAAGTATACCAGTTATAGCAATTTTTGATGTTGGTAAAACCAATAAAAAACTATTCCTGTTTGATAGCCAATATAAAATAGTGTATGAAAAATCTGCAAAATTTATTGAGACACACGATGAGGATGGAGATGAGTGTGAAAATTTAGAAAGCCTTCGGCTGAGTGTATTTGATTCTTTAAGAGAGGTCTTTAGATTGAAGGAGTTTTCTATTCAGGCAATTAATTTTTCTACCTATGGAGCTAGTTTCGTTTACATTGACGAAAATGGCAATCCTCTTACCCCGCTATACAATTATTTAAAAAATTATCCTGATTCGCTGCGTAAACAATTTTACGACAACTATGGTGGTGAGCAATCTTTCGCTCATCAAACAGCATCGCCTGTGTTGGGAAGCTTAAATTCTGGCATGCAATTGTACAGAATCAAGTATGAAAGACCCGAGCTTTTTCAAAAAATAAAATATGCCTTACATTTACCCCAGTACCTTAGCTATTTGATTAGCGGTGTTCCCTGCTCAGATATTACCAGTATTGGCTGTCATACCAATTTGTGGGATTTCAGCAACAATCAATATCATCCTTGGGTAGAAAAGGAAGCTGTACTCGAAAAACTAGCCCCTATTTTACCGGGTAATGAAGTGTTGCCTGCAGCTTTTCCAGGAAATAATTATTTCGTTGGTATTGGACTTCATGATAGTTCGGCCGCTTTAATTCCTTACCTCGTCAATTTCCATGAGCCATTTATTTTAATATCCACCGGTACCTGGTGCATTAGCTTAAATCCATTCAATCAAACACCGCTTACCGATGAGGAATTGTCCAATGATTGCCTCTGTTATATGACCTATGAGGGAAAGCCGGTAAAAGCTTCTAGGTTATTTGCTGGCTATGAACATGAGCAACAGGTAAAAAGAATTGCTGATCATTTCAGTCAAAACACTATCCGTTACCGGCACATCGATTATGATGCGACTATCATTGTTCAGTTGCAGCAAAAAATTTCTCAGTCTTCGGCCCCCGTCAATTTAAAAGCATCTGCATTTTCCCTAAGAGATCTTACCTTGTTTGCAACAGATGTGGAAGCCTATCACCAGCTCATAGTGGATATTATTGCCCAACAAATTTTTTCTACACAACTGGTTTTGCGGGGTACAGCTATCAAAAGAATTTTTGTAGATGGAGGCTTTAGTAAAAATGCAGTCTACATGAATTTACTGGCCCTTTATTTTCCAGCGGTAGAAGTATTTGCAGCCTCTATGGCCCAGGCAACGGCTGTAGGTACCGCCTTGTCGATTCATCAGTTTTGGAATAAAAAATCATTGCCCAATGATATTATTGAATTAAAATATTATGCAAACCCTCAGTTAAAATAATTTAATTAAATTACTTCCGTTAAATTCTGGTTGCGGGGTTTGTGATGATATCATTGTATTTTAGACAAATTACCATTATTCCAATTTAAATAAATAACCTACCTGTAATGCAGCTTATTAATTCTGAATTTTTGAGGTAAATAAATATTTATGAAAAAGAGACGAGCATTCATACAACAGTTAGCCTGGCTAACTGTACTAGCAGGCAGCTCATTGGATTTGGTTGCCGACACGGTCGTTAAAAAAAGGAATTTTAAAATTGGTGCATGCGATTGGAGCCTTGGCAAAAACTGCGATATCGGAGCTTTTGACATTGCTAAAAAAATAGGGCTTGATGGAATAATGGTAAGTATGGGTTCTGAAAGTAATCAGCTTCGCTTAAGGGAAATATCGGTTCAACAGGAGTACTTACAATATTCAAAAGCAACTGGAATTGAGATCTCTAGTATTGCTTTGGGTGAATTAAACAATATACCTTATAAATCTGATCCTAGAACTGAGCAATGGGTATGGGATAGTGTAGATGTAGCTAGAAACCTTTCTGTACCAGTAGTGCTGCTGGCTTTTTTTGGCAATAACGACCTGCGCAATGATACCAAGGGAAAGGAAGAAGTAGTTAGGCGCCTAAAGAAAGTGGCACCCCATGCCGAAAAAAATGGAATCATTTTAGGCATTGAATCCTATCTTAATGCGGATGAACAAATCGACATCATCGAACAGGTAGGTTCAAAAAGTATAAAAATATATTATGATTTCTGCAATGTTGCTGATGCAGGATATGATACGGTGAAGGAATTTAAAAAACTGGGTAAGGATAGAATTTGCGAGTTACATATGAAGGAGAATGGCTTTTTGTTAGGAGCCGGAATCAACGATTGGAAAGCGATTGGAGAAGCTGTTCGCGAAACGGGTTTTACCGGCGATGGCTGGATGCAGATAGAAGGAGCTATTCCTAAAGGTGCTGAAAAAGTGAAAAGTTATCAGCAAAATCTGCAGTTTTTACAAAATATTTTTTCAAAATAGCCAGGATAGCAATTCAAATTATTAAATCATCCTTCATGAAATTTTCAAAATATTTTTTTTCAATTCCGGGTGTTTTTTTTATTTCTATAATTTGTTTTATGGGATGTAAAAACACTTCCTCCAATAATAAAACTGGCCTTTTTTTGCCGGATGACCTTGAGGCAACACTTTGGGCCCAGTCCCCTATGTTTTATAATCCTACCAATATGGATGTTGATTACAAAGGGAGAGTTTGGGTTACCGAAGCAGTGAATTACCGAAATTTTAATAATGACTCTACTCGTTTTTTGCATCATCCTAAAGGAGATAGGGTATTGATTCTTGAAGATACCGACCATGATGGCAAGGCTGACAAGTCGACTGTATTTGTTGAAGACAAAGATTTGATTTCTCCAGTAGGTATTGCGGTGATTGGAAATAAAGTAATTGTTTCCTGCTCTCCGAATTTGATTATTTATACAGATGAAAATGGCGATGATAAAGCAGATAAAAAAGAAATTATTTTAACTGGCTTTGGTGGAAAGGATCATGATCATTCCTTGCATTCCGTTACGGCGGGACCTGACGGTAACTGGTATTTTAGTACAGGAAATGCAGGACCTCACATGGTTACAGATAAAAGCGGCTGGACTTTACGTTCAGGAAGTATTTATACTGGAGGTTCTCCTTACAATGATAAAAATGAAGGTAATCGAAAAAGTGATGATGGCAAGGTTTGGGTGGGAGGATTGGCGATTCGTGTAAATCCAGATGGTAGTGGTATGAAAGTATTGGCCCATAATTTCCGAAACTCTTATGAGGTGATTACTGATTCTTATGGCAATCTTTGGCAAAATGATAATGACGACCAGGTAGTAACCTGTCGTACTTCCTGGTTAATGGAAGGAGGTAATGCAGGGTATTTTAGTAATGATGGAACACGGTATTGGCAGGCAGACCAGCGTCCAGGCCAGGAAATTTTTTCAGCTCATTGGCATCAAGAAGACCCTGGCGTAATGCCTGCAGGTGATCGATCGGGTGCTGGCGCACCTACTGGTGTTGTAATGTACGAATCGGATGCATTGGGTAAAAATTATAGGGGGATGTTACTGAGTGCGGATGCAGGTCGAAATGTAATATTTGGTTATCATCCTTCTTTAAGCCAGTCTGGATACAATTTAGGAATGCGCCAAAATTTCATCACCTCTCTTTCAGGAGATAATGCAGGCTATGTATGGAATGATACCATTCAAAACAAGCAAAAGGAAAACTGGTTTCGTCCTGCGGATGTCTCCATTGGAACTGATGGCGCTATTTTTATTGCCGATTGGTACGATCCAGTAGTAGGTGGACATCAAATGAAAGATAGCCTTGGCTATGGAAGAATTTATCGGATAACTCCAAAAAATAAAAAACTGGTTAGTCCAACCCTTGATTTCAATAGTATCCAAGGGCAATTGGAAGCATTGAAGAATCCAGCTGTGAATGTTCGCAATATCGCTTTTGAAAAACTAAAACAGCAGGGCGCAGCAGTTATTGAACCCGTTAAAAAATTACTTCTCGATGAAAACCCATTTGTTAAAGCAAGGGCTGTATGGCTATTAGCCCAACTGAGTAATGAAGGTAAAAAGGAAGTTGAAAATATTTTGACAGACAAAGACGAAAAAATCAGAGCAACCGCTTTCCGATCTTTGCGACAGGTTACTCAAAATATTATGCCTTTGGCTAGGAGGCTCTCAACCGATCCCTCAGCATTCGTTCGCAGGGAAGTAGCTGTTGCCCTGAGAGATTCATCTTTTAAAGTTAAAAAAGAAATACTGCTATCAATCGCTGCTCAATATGACGGTAAGGATCGATGGTATCTCGAAACACTAGGAACTGCTATGGATGCAGACGCGGAAGGTTGGTACAAAGAGTTACTGATTTCCTTTTACCCTAATCAACCAATCTCACCATTGAATTGGAGTAAGCCAATGGCAGATTTTGCATGGAGGCTTCATCCAATAAGTGCAGTGAAGGAAATTGCACAAAGAGCTATGGATTCGGCTTCATCAATAGAAGAAAGAATGCGAATGATCACGGCACTAGCTTTTATAAATGATAAAACGGCTGCTAATGCTATGTTGAATTTGACTGCTTCTAGTTTGGCAGATGTAAAAGAACAATCATTGTATTGGCTCTCTTTTAGGCAGCGTAATGATTGGTATAACTTACTGGATTGGTCAAAAATAAATGTAAATACTACTTATCAGCGAAAGCTAGCAGCAATGAAAGTTAAGCTGCAAATGCTATTAGACAATCGACAGTCTCAACAAGTCCATAAAAGGCTGGCAAAGGAAATGGCATTAGATTCAATGGGAGGTCAAATGGTGATAGGATTAATGGCAGAAGATAAATTACCCGCTTCGTTAATGCCAGCCGTGGCAGAAAATATTTTCAATAACCCGGATTTATCGGTAAGGGTTCAGGCTGGAAAATATGTCAAGCGAAATGACACGGATAAAATATTTTCAGTAAATAGCATTGCAAAATTAACTGGAGATGCTGCAGCGGGTAAAACTATTTTTAAAAACAATTGTAGTACCTGCCACCGTGTTGAGTTTACAGGAAATATGATTGGACCAGAACTTACCAATATTGGCAAAAAATTTGATAAAATCTCATTACTCGATGCTATTGTCAATCCCAGCGCTGCCATCGTTTTTGGCTATG